>DASPKT010000104.1:0-22322 GCA_035627915.1 Azospirillaceae bacterium | reverse complement strand
TGCTCCCCCCGGACGTGGTATCCCACGATTCCGATTAAAATTCGCCTTACTTCCTCAAGATTGATGGCGCGGTCATCGCGACAAGACAAGCGATAAACGCAACCTCGACCGAAATGTCGGGGTAGCCCCTAGGGGATCGGGAAAAAGGCGGGGTACGGGCGGGGGCGGGCCGGCGTTCAGCCGACGGCGGACAGGCCGAACGCGACCGTGTCGGGGGCGGTCTCGACGGTGACGGCGAGATCGAAATGGGCGGCGAAGCGGCCGGTGACGTAGGCCTGCACGGTGCGGGGATCGAGGTCGGCCGGGGCGGTGGTGCCGTCCAGCGCGAGTCGGGCCTCCGGCTTCAGCGCAGCCCCGCGGCCCAGCGCGGTGACCCGCAGCCCCTCGCCCGCCCGCTCCACCCTTATGTCGCCGCCGGCGCCGACCGACTCCTCGGCCAGCAGCACCAGGTTCAGCAGGCACTTCAGCAGGCCGCGCGGCGGGTCGGAGAGGCCGTCGGCGCGCCAGTCCAGCCGCACCCGGCCGCCGCGGAACCAGCCCTCCAGCACCGCGCGGGCGTCGGACGCGGACAGGTCGCCCTGGCTGCCCGCCGCCCCGTAGGCGAGACGGAACACGCGCAGGCGCTTGGACGCCTGCTCGGCGCTGTGGGCGATCAGCTGCATGGCCTCCTCGGCCATGCTCTCGCCCATCTCCTCGATCAGCTCCACGCCGTTGTTGATGGCGCCGACGGGGCTCACCAGGTCATGGCAGAGACGGGAGCACAGCAGCTCCACGACCCGCACGTCCAGTGCGACCGGCATGACGTCCTCTTGCGGTTCCGGGCGGGTGCAGCATAGTGGTCGGCCAACGGCTTAGGAACCCGCTCGAATGGATGAGGGATTCGTTCCGGGTGCGCTGGTGAGGCTGCCGGGCCAGCCCGACTGGGGGCTGGGCCAGGTGCAGTCCGCCGTCGGCACCCGCGTGACCGTGAACTTCGAGCACGCCGGCAAGCGGCTGGTGAACATCGCCGCGGTGACGCTGGAGATCGTCGATCCCGACGATTCCGACCTGGACCGGCGCCCGTGAGGGCCGATCCGCTGCTGCTGCCTCTGGCCGGCGCCGTCCCCGACGCCGCGGTGCGCCGGGTGGTGGTCGGGCTCAACTGGACGCTGGTGGAGGCGGAGACGGGCTGCGGCCTCGCCCACACGCCGGAGCGGGGCGCCGCCGGGTGCCGGCCGCTGGCGGGGGCCGGCGGCCTCGCCGGGCTCGGCCTCAGGGCGCTGGCCGCCCTGGTCGCCGCCGACAACCCGGTCGAGGCCGCGATCGGCCTCGCCGCCGTCAACGCCGCCCACAACGTCCCGGGCACGGCGGGGGAGGCCGCGAACGGCCTGGACCTGTTCGCCGACATCGCCGCCGGGACCGTCGTGCTGGGCCGCTTCCCCGGGCTGGAGACCCGGTTGCCGGGCGCCCGGGTGGTGGAACGCGATCCCCGGCCGGGCGAGGTCGCGGAGGCCGATGCCGGCCCGCTGCTGGCGGCGGCGCGGGGCATCGTGATGACCGCCTCGGCGCTGCTGAACGGCGGCGTCGGCCGCGCGCTCGCCCAGGCGGCACCGGATGCGAGGGTGGCGCTGGTCGGGCCCGGCACGCCGCTCGCCCCGGCGCTGCATGCCGCCGGCATCGCCATCCTCTCCGGCCTGGTCGTCACCGACCCCGACGGCGCCGCCCGGGCGGTGGCGGAGGCGGGGGCGGTGAAGGCGCTGGCCCCCTTCTCCCGCCCCGTCACCCTGCGGCGGGGCTGAGCCCCGCTTCCCCGCGGGCCTACTGGCCGCCCGGGGGAGGTGCGGCCGGGGCCGGCGCCTTGCCGCCCAGCAGCCCCTCCATCAGCCCCTTCACCGCCTCTGCCGGGTTGGCGCCCTGGGTGGCGCCCTTCACCGTATCGCGCAGGCCCTTGACCTGCTCCTTGATCGCGGCGGGGTCGCGCAGCGCCTGCTCGGCCACGCCGGAGAGGTCCGGCGTGAACTTCAGGTCGGCGAAGGTCCCGCGCACCAGGACCGGCACCGACAGGCCCTTCTGGTCCGCGGACTGCGCCCCCTGCCCCTCGATGGTGGCGACGACGCGCGGCACGATGCGGTAGTCCACCCGCCGCTCCGGCAGCATCACCTGGCCGCCGCCGGTCACCCGCAGCAGCGGCGCCAGCAGGCGGAAATCCTCGTTCCGGGCAAGCCCGTCGTCGATGCGGAAGCTGCCGCCCAGCTCGGCGAAGTCGGTCTGCTGCGGCCCGTCGGAGGCGCCGCCGGTGACGCTGCGCACCAGCGAGGCGACGTTGATCCCCTTCACCGCCCCGTCGCGGAAGACCAGGTCGGCGGTGCCGTCCAGCGTGCGCACCAGGTCGTACTGGCTGGCGCCCGCCGCGCGCAGGTCCAGCTTCGCCTGCATGGTGCCGGACAGGCGGCGGAAGTCGGCGAAGCGGGTCAGCAGCGGCTCCGCCTGCACGCCGTCGGCGGCGGCGCGCAGCTCCAGCGCGTTGGCCTTGCCGGAGGCCAGCACCAGGTCGCCGCCGATGGTGCCGCCGAAGATGGCGGTCGGGGCGAGCCGCGCCGCCAGCCGCCCGTCCTTCAGGTCGATGCCGAGGGTGGTGGCGCCGACCTCCACCCCCTTGGCGGCGATCCCGGCCAGCTTCAGGTCCAGGTCGGCATCGACCAGCGACAGGGCGGCGAGGTCGATCGGCTCCCGGCTCCATTCCTGCCCGGCTGCGGGGGCACCTGCGGCCGGCGCCACGCCGCCGCCGGCCGGGACCGGCGCCGGGGCCGCCGCGGTGGCGGCGGGCGCGGTGTCCCCGCCCGCCGGCAGGAAGCGGTCGAGGTCGAGGCGGCTCACCTGCAGCGCGCCCTTCAGCGCCGGCCGGCGGCCGCCCAACGCCACCGCCAGCTCGCCCGCGGCCGCCAGTTCGTCCGCGTTCAGGTTGAGGTTGGCGACCGAGATCCGCTCCGCGGAGGCGGACAGGCGGCCGGCCAGCTTCACCGTCTCCACCGGCGCCGCCTCCGGCTTCGCCTTGGTCAGCCACTCCATCAGCCCGGCGACGGAGCCGACGTCGGCCTTGAGGTCGCCGGTGACCGAGGGCGGCCGGTCCAGCGGCTTCGACAGCCGGCCGTCCAGCGCCGCGGTGACGCCCGGCGCCTCCAGCGAGAGGTCCAGGTCCGTCTCCCCGCCCTCCACCAGGGCGCGGGCTGCGCCGGCGGTCACGTCCAGCCCGACGGGCCGGCCGTCGAGCGTCAGCGTGGCGTCGACCGTCAGCGGGTCGTCCAGCCCTTCCGACGTGACGGTCGCGTCCAGGTTCTCCACCGCCCGCGCCACGCCGGTGCGGTGGTCGACGTAGGCGATGCTGCCGTCCACGATCTCCAGGTCGCCGAGGTTCACCTCCTCCACGGGCACAGCCGGCCCGCCCTCCGCCGGCTGCGGGGTGGGCGTGCCGAACGGCACGTCCCAGTTGGCGCGGCCCTGCTTGTCGACTTCCAGCGCCAGCTGCGGCTCCACCAGCACGAAGCGGTCCACCAGCACCTGTCCGGAGAAGAGCGGCATCAGCTTCAGCCGCAGGTCCAGGCGGCCCAGCCGCATCAGGTCCTGCCCGCCCTCGAACCCGGCGAAGCGCACGTCCCGCGCGGTCACCGCCAGGTTGGGGTAGAAGGAGAAGTCCACCGGCCCGCCGATATCGAAGGCGCGGCCGGTGCGGGCCTCCACCTCCTTCTCCAGCCGGGCGACGACGGCCTCCTTCGGGACCAGGAAGGGGACCGCCACCACGGCGACCACCAGCAGCACCACCAGGACCGCGACGGCGACCAGCAGCTTGCGCATCGTTCCCTCACTCCAACGGCACGGCGTTGACGCTTTCCCCGCATGCTGAACGCGCGGCGTGGCGGAGTTGTGGCGGCGCCGGTCCGCCCCTCCCCGTCAGGATTGGCCCTCCCCGCCTGTGTACAGGGACGGGCCGTCCCTATATGAGTGGGAACGGAGACCCCCGAGGGCGCGATGGCAGGTTCAGTGGACAGTATGGTGGCGGAACGCCGGCCGCTCGTCGACCCGTACGGACGGGCGATCACCTATCTGCGCGTGTCGGTGACCGACCGCTGCGATTTCCGCTGCGTCTACTGCATGTCGGAGGACATGTCGTTCCTGCCGAAGTCGGAGATCCTGACGCTGGAGGAGCTGGACCGGCTGTGCAGCGCCTTCGTGGCAACGGGCGTGCGCAAGCTGCGCCTGACCGGCGGCGAGCCCCTGGTCCGGCGCGACATCATGGTGCTGATCGACCGCCTCGGTCGCCACGTGAAGAGCGGCGCGCTGGAGGAGCTGACCATCACCACCAACGGCAGCCAGCTGGCCCGCCACGCCGAGGGGCTGCGCGCCGCCGGCGTGCGGCGCCTCAACGTGAGCCTCGACACCCTCGACCCCGACCGCTTCAAGGCGATCACCCGCTGGGGCCGGTTCGAGCAGGTCATGGACGGGCTGCGCGCCGCCCGCGCGGCCGGGCTGGAGATCAAGATCAACTGCGTGGCGCTCCGCGGCGTCAACGACGGCGAGTTCCACGACATGGTCGCCTGGTGCGGCCGCGAGGGGTTCGACCTCACCTTCATCGAGGTCATGCCGCTGGGCGACATCGACGGGGTCGGCGGCGCCGCCGCGCGGGCCGACCAGTACCTGCCGCTGACCATGGTGCGGGCCGAGCTGGAGCGGCGCTGGACCCTGACCGACCTCGACTACCGCACCGGCGGGCCGGCCCGCTACGTGCGGGTGGAGCAGACGGGCCGGCGTATCGGCTTCATCACGCCCCTGACCCACAATTTCTGCGAGAGCTGCAACCGGGTGCGGGTGACCTGCACCGGGCAGCTCTACATGTGCCTGGGCCAGGACGACCAGGCCGACCTGCGGGCGCCCTTGCGCGCCTCGCCCGACGACGGGCCGCTGCTGGACGCCGTCGCCGAGGCCATCGGCCGCAAGCCCAAGGGCCACGACTTCGTCATCGACCGCCGCCGCAAGGGTCCCTCGGTCGGCCGGCACATGAGCGTCACCGGCGGCTGAGCCGCCGAGTGGCGCCCCGCCCATCCCGCCAACCGGCTCCTCCCCCCGCCTGCCCGCTGCCCTATGCAGGAGGGTGCGGGGAAGGCACCAACGGCAAGGCGAGGACGGATCCATGGACGGCTACCGGTATCTTCCCTACACGGCGCTGCTGATGCGCGTGACCATGGGCGCGATGCTCCTCGGCCACGGGCTCTACTACAAGGTCATGCTCGCGGGGCCGGAGAGGATGGCCCAGTACTTCGAGAGCATCGGCTATCCCGGCTTCTTCGCCCACCTGGTGACCTTCGGCGAGGTCGCTGGCGGCCTGGCGCTGATCCTGGGGATCTTCACGCGCCTCGCCTGCCTGCTGCTGGTGCCGATCATGGTCGGCGCCACGCTGCAGCACGTCGACAACGGCTGGCTCTTCGCCGCCAAGGGCGGGGGCTGGGAGTACCCGTTCTTCTGGACCGTCGCGCTGATCACCCAGGCCAGCATCGGCGACGGGGCGCTGGGCCTCAGCCGCCGGCTCTCCGCCCTGGTCCCGGTACCGGCCCTGGCGAACAGCCCGCTGCTGCGCTGAGGGGATGCGCGGAGGGAGCGGTCCGTCTCCTTGCGCGCGTGCAACGGCCGCCCGGTTCCGCTACCCTCCCGCTGCCGATCCGGAGCTGGAGCGCCGCGGAGCCCATGACGACTGCCCCCTCTTCCGGGCCTGCCCTGGCCCTGGTCGCCGCCGACACGGCGGAGGCGCGGACGGCGCTGGTGCGCCTTGCCCACCGCTACGGCAACGTGCCGCCGGAGCAGGCCGACGTCATCGTGGCGCTGGGTGGCGACGGGTTCCTGCTGGAGACGCTGCACCGCTACCTGGAGCTGCGCACGCCGGTCTACGGCATGAACCGCGGCTCCGTCGGCTTCCTGCTGAACGACTTCAGCGACGACGGGCTGCCCGACCGGGTGGCGCGGGCGCAGACGGTCGCGCTGAACCCGCTGCGCATGGTCGCGACGACGGAGGAAGGCCGGACGGAGGCGCTGGCCTTCAACGAGGTGTCGCTGCTGCGCGAGACGCGGCAGGCGGCCAAGCTGCGCATCGTCGTGGACGGGGTCGTGCGGCTGGACGAGCTTTCCTGCGACGGCGCTCTGGTCTCCACCCCCGCCGGCAGCACCGCCTACAACCTGTCGGCCCACGGCCCCATCCTGCCGCTGGGCGCCGGCATCCTGGCGCTGACCCCGATCAGCGCCTTCCGCCCCCGCCGCTGGCGCGGCGCCCTACTGCCGCACGGCGCCCGCATCCGCTTCGAGGTGCTGGAGGCCGCCAAGCGCCCCGTCTCCGCCGTCGCCGACTTCACCGAGGTGCGCGACGTGCTGCGGGTCGAGGTCTTCCAGGACAACGACGTCACCACCACCCTGCTCTTCGACCCCGAACTGAACCTGGAGGAGCGCATCCTGAAGGAACAGTTCGCGCCCTGAGGGGCGGGCGGTGCTTGTCCACGGGATGGGCAGCGGTGATGGGGTGCGGGCTTCGACAGGCTCAGCCTGAGGGACGTGTTGCTGCTCCCCGGGGAGGTTGCTGCTACTGCGGGACTTTCCGCCCTACACCGGGCCTGGCATCCCACGTCCCTCATGCTGAGCCTGTCGAAGCACGCACAGCCTCACAGCCTCGCCTAAGGTCCCTACTCCGCCGCCCGCGGCATGACCTGGTCGGCGGCGTAGTCGGCGATCGCGCGCATCAGCCGGTCGAGGTCGCGGCGCAGCAGCTCGAAGCCCTCGTGCCGCTCCAGCGTCTCCTCGTTCATGTAGAGGCGGCGGTCGACCTCCAGCTGCAGGCTGTGGCGGCCGCGGGCGGGGTCGGCGTAGCGGCGGACCAGCTCCACCCCCTTGTAGGGGTCGTTCAGGCGCACCTTGTAGCCCAGGGCCGCCAGCGTCTCCGCCACCAGCCGGGCGAAGGCAGGGTCGCAGCTGGTGCCGTCGCGGTCGCCGACGACGAAGTCGGCCAGGGGCCGGCCGTCCGGCCCGGCGCCCAGCGACGGCATGGAATGGCAGTTCACGTGCCAGACCGCCCCGAACATGCCGTGCAGCCGGTCCAGCGCCAGACCGAGCTCGCGGTGGTAGGGGCGCCAGTAGCGCTCGATCCGGGCGCCCACCTGGGCGGCGGTCAGGCGCCGCTCGTACAGCGGCACGCCCGGCCGGCACTGGGTGCGCACCAGGCCCATGCCGAGCGCGCTCTTCTCCGTCGGGCGCAGCGGGCCCGGCCAGGCGTCGGCCAGCCCGGCCGGGTCGATGTCGTCGGCGGCCCGGTTGGCGTCGATGTAGCTGCGCGGGAAGAGCGCGTGCAGGAAGGTGATGCCGTGGTGCGGCGCGTCGGCGTACAGCGCCTCCACATGCGTGTCCTCCGCCTGCCGCAGCACCGGCAGCGGGCAGAGATACGCGAAATCCGGGGGGTAGACGGTGCCGCTGTGCGGGCTGTCGAAAACGACCGGAACGATGTCGGCCGCGGGGTCCTCGCGGACCAGCACGTCGTCGATGACCAGGCTCATGAACCCTTCCCGAAGGCAGTGCGCGGCGACCGGCAGGCTGGCATGGACCCTCCCCCGGCGCATCATGTTTCCACCATAAACCGCCGTACCCCATCGACAAGCACGCTTCCGCCCCGCATCCTGCGCCGCCCCGAAAGGTTTCAGCCCGCCCCGACGATCCGCAGCCCCGAGGAACCGCCATTGACCGCCGCCACGACGGACGCGATCGAGCTGGAGGCCCCCGACATCGGCCCCTACCGGGCCGGCAACACGGGCATCGAGTACGCCTGGAGCTTCGAGGCGGCGGAGCCCGGCCCGCACGTGCTGGTCAACGCGCTGATGCACGGCAACGAGCTGTGCGGGGCGGTGGCGCTGGACTTCCTGTTCCGCCGGGGCTTCCGGCCGCGCCGCGGGCGGCTCAGCCTCTCCTTCGCCAACGTGGCGGCCTACCGCACCTTCGACCCGCAACGCCCCGCCGCCTCGCGCTTCCGGGACGAGGACATGAACCGGGTGTGGTCGCCGGAGGCGCTGGGGGGCCCGCGCGGCAGCGCCGAGCTGGACCGCGCGCGCGAGCTGCGCCCGCTGTTCGACGCCGCCGACCTGGTGCTGGACCTGCATTCCATGCAGAACGCGACGGCGCCGCTCACCCTGTGCGGGCAGACGGCGCGGGCGCGGGGATTCGCCCGCCGGCTGGGCTTCCCCGGCTGGGTGGTGGCGGACGCCGGCCACGCCGCGGGCCGGCGCCTGATCGACTACGGCCGCTTCGCCGACCCGCAGGGCGCCGCAATCGCCATCCTGGTGGAGTGCGGGCAGCATTGGGAGCGAGCGGCGGCGGAGGTCGCCATCGAGACGACGCTGCGCTTCCTGGTCCTCTCCGGCAGCCTGGACGCAGCCGACGCCGCCCCCTGGCTGCCCGACGCCCCGCCGCCGGCCCCGCGCGTGGTCCAGGTGGTGGAGGCGGTCACCGTTGCCACCGACCGCTTCGCCTTCGCCGAGCCCTACCGCGGCATGGAGATCATCCCGCGGGCCGGCACGGTGATCGCCCATGACGACGACCGGCCGGTCTTGACGCCGCACGACGACTGCCTGCTGATCATGCCGTCGCGCCGGCTGGCGAAGGGCCATACCGCGGTGCGGCTGGGCCGCATCCTGCCGTGAGCGGCGGTGCCTCCGCCGGCTGGAAGGGCTTCGTCCTGGCGCTCGGCCTGGGAGCGGCCGGCGGCTTCGCCTTCTTCCGGCTGCACGTTCCCTTGGCCTTCATGATCGGCGCCATGACGGCGACGACGGCGGCCGCCATGGCCGGCGCCCGGCTGATGGTGCCGCGGCGGCTGCGCGCCGTCATGGTCGCCATCCTGGGGGTGCTGCTGGGCAGCGGCTTCACGCCGGACTTGATGGGCCGGCTGGGGGAATGGTCGGCCAGCATCGCTGGGCTGCTGGTCTACGTGGCGCTGTCCGGGGCGCTGGGCGTGGCGTACCTGCGCCGGTACGGCGACTACGACCGCGTCACCGCCTACTTCGCCGCCATGCCGGGCGGCTTCAACGAGATGGTGCTGCTGTCGGCCGCCCACGGCGGCGACGACCGCACCGTCTCCCTCAGCCACACGCTGCGCATCCTGATGGTGGTCATGACCGTGCCGGTCTGGTTCCAGCTGGTGGACGGGGCGGCGGCGGGCACCCGGGACTGGACGCTGCGCGGGCTGGGGCCCGGGCTGCTGGAGCTGGCGCCGCTTGACGTCGCCCTGCTGGCCGCCTGCACGCTGGCGGCACCTGTCGCGGACCGGCTGCGGGTGCCGGCCGGCACGCTGGTGGGCCCGATGCTGGCCAGCGCCGCCATCCACCTGCTGGGACTGACCACGGGCAAGCCGCCGGGGCTGCTGGTGGCGGCGGCGCAGGTGGTGCTGGGCGCCTCCATCGGCTGCCGCTTCGCCGGCGTGCCGGTCGCGCGCGTGCTGCGCACCGCCCTGGTCGCGGCGGGGCTGACGGCGATCCTGCTGGCGGTGACGGTGGCACTCGCGGTCGGGCTGCACCTGCTGACCGGACTGTCCCTGCCCGCCCTGGTGCTGGCCTACGCGCCCGGCGGCCTGGCGGAGATGAGCCTGGTCGCCCTGGCGCTGCACGTGGACCCCGCCTTCGTGGCGGCGCACCACATCGTCCGCATCCTGCTGGTGATCCTGCTGGCGCCGCTGGCCTTCCGGCTGTGGCGCCCGCCCGGGCTCAGGTGAACTGGGCCTTGTTCAGCAGGTCGTAGAAGTACCGCAGCGCGGACGCCTTCTCCTCCGGCGTGTTCAGCCCCTCCACGAACTTGCCGTCGAAGTTGGGCTGGCGCAGGTGGCCGACGATCTGGTCGCGCACGATGCGCCGCGCCTTGGGACTGGACAGCACGTCGGTGGCGGCGAACTGGACCAGGCGCGTGGCGCGCACGCGCAGCTGGGCGGAGGGGTCGTCCAGCTTCTCGATCACCCGGCTCTGGACGATGTAGTCCGCCACCATGTCGTCCAGCTTCTCCGCCAGCGCCGCGCGCTCGGCCTCGGGGAAGCCGCAGACGACGAGGCTGGAGTACAACCCCGCCATGGCCTGCATCTTGGGTTTCAGCGGCGTCGATGCCGGCACCAGCCCGTTCACCCCGGCCGCGTTGGACATCAGGGAGCGGGCACGGCCCAGGACCGTCTCCGTCTCCTTCTGCGCGAATTCCGAGCCGGAGAGCGCCACGAGGTAGGTCAGCTTCTCCGCCCCCGTCGGCAGCAGGGCCA
Source organism: Azospirillaceae bacterium (assembly GCA_035627915.1). Classification (GTDB taxonomy): domain Bacteria; phylum Pseudomonadota; class Alphaproteobacteria; order Azospirillales; family Azospirillaceae; genus DASPKT01. Next base: position 12,031 of record DASPKT010000104.1, on the reverse strand, counting down.
GGACCCCGTCCAGCGCCAGCCGCCGCCCCTCGGCCCCGCCCTGCTGCAGGAAGCGCAGGTAGCCGTGGACCAGCGCGTCGGCCATCTTGGCGCCGCCCACGATGCCCGCCGGAGACATCAGCCGGGCCAGCAGAGCCTTGAAGGAGGCGAGCTGGGCCGTGGAGTCGCCGTGGCTGAGCTTGGCGTTGCCGCGCACCTGGCGCTGGATGAAATCGACCAGGATGCCCTGGGTCTGCACGCCGGCCGGGGTGGCCACCCAGCGGCTGAGCGGCCCGGTGAAGTCGGGCGCCTGCTCCTTCGGGTTGGGCTCGTACCGGCCCTCCACCACGTCGATCAGGCGCATCAGCGCGGTGCCGAGGTCGGGCTGGCGGCCCAGCAGGTCGCGCACCGTCTCCGGCGAGCTCAGGATGTCGGCCATCACCCCGTCGAGGATGCCGGCGTGCCGCGCCTCCAGCTCGCCGCCGGCGGCCAGCCCGATGATCCATTCCGCCTTGCCCAGCAGGCTGCGGATGTTCACGAGGTCGCGGCTGAGGATCACCTTGGCGAGGTAGTCGGCCTCCTCCTGGTCGCCCTTCACGGCGCCCTCGACGCGCTCCATGGTGGCGCCGAAGCCGATCTCCTTGGGATAGGGCAGGTTCTTGTAGGCCGCGGCCTTCTCGGCGCGGCCCTTCAGCTCCTCCAGCACGGCGTAGATGGCGTCGCGCCGCTCCCGGCTGTCCTCGCCGGTCGCCTTGACCTGGATGGAGGCGACGCGGCTGACCGCGTTCGGGACCAGGCTGTCGAAGTTCATCACCCGCTTCATCTCGCCCGGGTGGTGCATCAGCTCGGTCGGGGTCAGCGCCTTCTCGTCCAGGTACTGGCGCAGGATCTTGGAGATCAGCACCCGGCTCTCGAGCTGGAAATAGTCCTTCGGCGTCTTGCAGTAGTTGGCCTCGTCCACCGGCGTGATGGTGATGGGCTTGCGCGTCTGCTCGCGCATCTCGGAGAAGATTATCGTCTCGGTCGAGGTGCCGTCGTCCGGCCGCCGGAACTCCCGCAGCACGCGGACCCCCTGGCGGCTCGGCAGCAGGCGGTTGGCGGTGGCCAGCGCCTCCTCCTCCGTCCGGCAGACCGTCTCGGTCACCCAGTGGTCGACCTTGAAATACTGCACCTCGAAGCTGACGCCGGGCAGCCCGCGGCTGCCCCCGCCACCCCCGAGGAAGGACATAAGCTTGCCCATCGTCCCCCCAGGCCGGACCTACCCGGGCCCGTCCCCCGCCGACAAAAATCCGGTTAGTTCCGCCAGACTGCGGCGATCTTGGGTTAACCCCTGGGGCATGTCAACGACGGCCCGCACCGCAAGGGGGGCCGCCCGGCGCCTGTTGCCCGGGCGCCTCAGGGCTGCGGGCGCGGCTTGGTCCAGGTCGGGTTGGCGGCGAACAGGGGCACGGTGGAGATCGCCATCTTGGCCGAGGCGTCCTTCACCTGCCGGCTGTAGACGACGTAGATCAGCGTGTCGTTGACCCGGTCGTAGATGCGGCGGATGGCGATCGACTTCCAGATCAGGCTCTGCCGCTGGGAGAAGACCTCCTCCCCCCGCTTGGAGGTGTCGATGTCGCCGACGGTGATCGGCCCGGTCTGGCGGCAGGCGATGGAGGCGTTGGAGGGGTCCTCGAACCAGTTGCCCTTGGACAGCCGGTCGATCAGCCCGCGGTCGAAGCTGACGACGTGGCAGGTCACCCCCTGCACGCCGGGGTCGGGCACCGCCTCCACCACCAGCTCGTTGCCGGTCCAGTCGTTGGAGAACTCGCCCACCTCCTCCGCCGCGGCCGGCGCGGCCAATCCGGAGAAGGAAAGGCACAGGGACAGCAGCAGGGCCGGCAGGGGCGTGGTCGGGGTTCGCGGCATGCGGCGGCCTCCTGGGGCGGGTCGGTTGCGTCCCTCCTGATAGCACGGATCGCGCCCCCGGCCACGGGTCCGGACCCGGGACCGGCCTGCGACGTTATTGCGGGATAGGTCGGCGGCGCGGGAACCGGGACATGCCCGAGGAGACGGTCATCCAGAGCACCTACGCGGAGGCGCGCGCCGAGCAGGCGGAGCTGCCCCGCCACGACCCCGCGCGGGTGCAGAAGATCGCGCTGTGCTGCCTGCTGGGCCTGGCGGTCATGTACACGCTGTACTTCGCCCAGGACATCCTGCTGCCCGTCGCCCTGGCCTTCCTGATGAGCATGCTGCTGCGCCCGCTGGTCAAGCAGCTGCGGCGCCTGGGCGTGCCGGAGATGGGCGGCGCCGCCCTGGTCGTGACCGGGCTGATCCTGGTCATGGGCTTCGGCGCCTACAAGCTGAGCGCGCCGGCCATGGAGTGGGTCGACCGCGCCCCCAGCCTGTCGCGCGAGCTGAAGGCCAAGTTCGCCGAGCTGCGCCGGCCGATCCAGCAGGCCCGGCAGGCGACCGAGCAGCTGCAGCAGATGACCTCAGTGGAGGAGAAGGACCGCACCCCCGCGGTGGTGGTGAAGGGGCCCAGCCTGGCCGACCGGCTGCTGACCCAGACCCAGCTGGTGGTGGCGCAGAGCCTGATGGTGATCGGCCTGCTGTTCTTCTTCCTGGCCTTCGGGCGGCCGACGCTGGAGGCGGTGATCCGCTCCATCCCGAGGGTTGAGGGACGGCTGCACCTGGCCGACATCGTCAACACGGTGCAGATCAACATCGCCTCCTACCTCTCCACCATCACGGTCATCAACTTGGCGCTGGGCGCGCTGGCGACGCTGGCCTTCTGGGCGCTGGGCCTGCCCAACCCGGTGCTGTTCGGCATGCTGGTGGGGCTGATGAACTTCATCCCCATCCTGGGCCCCGTCGTCATGGCGGCGATCCTGTTCGTGGTGGGCTTGCTGACCTTCGAGTCGTGGCTGCGGATCCTGGCCCCGGCGGCGGTGCACCTGCTGCTGCACACGGTGGAGAGCAACGTCGTCACCCCCGCCATCATCGGCCGCCGCCTGACCCTGAACCCCATCTTCGTCTTCGGGGCGGTGCTGTTCTGGGGCTGGCTGTGGGGGGTGCCGGGGGCGCTGCTGGCGGTGCCGATCCTGGCGGTGTTCAAGATCCTGTGCGACGCCACGCCGCCGCTGCGCACGCTGGGGGCCCTGCTGGGCGGCTGAGGCTCCCCCATCGCCGGTGGCTGTGCCATACTGGTTGCACCACTCCGGGGAGAGCGCGCATGGAAGGCCTCAGCCTGTTCGTCCTGTTCCTGGTCGGCTTCGCCGTCGTCCTGATCCTGCTGGGCGTCAAGACGGTGCCCCAGGGCATGGAGTACACGGTGGAGCGCTTCGGCCGCTACACGAAGACCCTGACGCCGGGGCTCAACTTCATCGTGCCCGTGGTGGACCGCATCGGCGCCCGGCAGAACATGATGGAGACGGTGCTGGACGTCCCCTCGCAGGAGGTCATCACCAAGGACAACGCCATGGTGACGGTGGACGGCGTCGTCTTCTACCAGGTGCTGGACGCCGCCAAGGCCTCCTACGAGGTGAACCAGCTGCAGCTCGCCATCCTGAACCTGACCATGACCAACGTGCGCACGGTCATGGGCTCGATGGACCTGGACGAGCTGCTGTCCCAGCGCGACCAGATCAACATGCGGCTGCTGCACGTGGTGGACGACGCCACCCAGCCCTGGGGCGTCAAGGTCACCCGCATCGAGATCCGCGACATCCAGCCGCCGCGCGACCTGGTCGACAGCATGGCCCGCCAGATGAAGGCGGAGCGCGACCGCCGCGCCGTCATCCTGGAGGCGGAGGGCTCCCGCCAGGCCGCCATCCTGCGCGCCGAGGGCGAGAAGCAGGCCAAGATCCTGGAGGCCGAGGGCCGGCGCGAGGCCGCCTTCCGCGACGCCGAGGCGCGCGAGCGCGAGGCGGAGGCGGAGGCCGCGGCGACCCGCATGGTCTCGGAGGCCATCGCCGCCGGCAACGTGCAGGCGGTCAACTACTTCGTCGCCCAGCGCTACGTCGACGCGCTGAAGGAGTTCGCCCACGCCCCCAACCAGAAGACCCTGATACTGCCGGTCGAGGCCACCAGCGTCATCGGCGCGCTCGGCGGCATCGCCGAGATCGCGCGGGAGAGCTTCCGGCCGGACGGGGGGCCGCCCCCCGCTCCCGGCCGCAATGCGCCGCCGCGGCCCTCCCCCTGGGCCGGCCCGGCGGGCGAGAGCTGAGGAGAAGGCCGCCATGACGCTGGAATTCTGGCACTGGTGGGTGCTGGCGCTGGCCCTGGGGATCGTGGAGATGCTGGCGCCGGGCGCCGCCTTCCTGTGGCTGGGGATCGCGGCCGGGCTGGTGGGGGCGGCGCTGCTGGCCCTGCCGGAGATGTCCTGGCAGACCCAGTTCATCGCCTTCGCCGCCCTGGCGGTGGCGCTGGTGGCGGCCTCGCGCCTGCTGCCCCGGCCCGACCCTGGGGAAACCGACCAGCCGACGCTGAACCGGCGCGGCCGGGCCTATGTCGGCCAGACCCTGGTGCTGGAGACGGGCATCGCCAACGGCCGCGGCCGCGCCATCGTCGGCGACGGGCTGTGGCTGGTCACCGGCCCCGACGGCATCCCGGCCGGCGCCACCGTCCGCGTGGTGGACGCGGACGGGGCCCTGCTGCGGGTGGAGCGGGCCTGAGGGCGCCGCCGGGCGTCCTCCCGACACGCAAAGGACGCCTCAGGCGTCCCCTCGACACGCAACGGACGCCTCAAGCGTCCTCCCGACAAGCAAAGGACGCCTCAGGCGTCCTCGGCCGTCAGTTCCTCCATGGTCTGGCGGACGATCTGCACGATGGCGGCGCCGTGGCCGCGCAGCTGGCCGCCGGCGGCGCCGGCGATGACGCCCAGCTCGATCTCCGTCGTCGGGGCGTAGCGGGCGATCTCCGCCACCAGGGCGCCGGGCAGGACCTCCTCGCGGTCGACGCCGCGGGACCGGGCGACGTCGGCGCGCCAGGAATTGATGGCGGCCATGATCGCGCTCTCGATCTGGGCCGTCTCCTCCTTGCGCTTCAGGTCGCGGAACTGCACCAGCACGCGCCACGCCCCCTCGGCGTAGGCGGTGTCGATGCGCAGGACCTCCACCGTGCGCAGGAAGGAGGCCAGCCGCGCCTCGTCCTCCTCGACGGCGGCTTCACGGATGGCGAAGGTGCGGATATCGAGGTGCATGAGGGTCCCGGCGTCAGGTCTCGGATGCCACGACTATAGCCGAGGCATACCCCCTTTGGCAGGGGACATCGGCGGTCCGGGCCCGCCCATGCGCAGATTCCGCCTTCCGGCCCCGCCCCGGATTGGGTATCTCCTTCCCCGGCCCGGGGCCTGCCGGGCGATTTCCCCGGGGATAGCCATGACCACCCTCAACGTCATCGACCGCGACGGCGTCGCGCACGCGATCGACGGCGACACCGACATCTCGGTGATGGAGAACATCCGCGACAACGACCTGCCTGTCCTGGCGTCGTGCGGTGGCTCCTGCGCCTGCGCCACCTGCCACGTCTACGTGGACCCGGCCTGGGCCGGCCGGCTGACCCCGCCGGGCCCGGACGAGCTGGACCTGGTCGGGCAGAGCGCGCATTACCGCAAGGGCCAGTCGCGCCTCTCCTGCCAGATCGAGTTCACGCGCGACCTGGACGGGCTGACCGTCACGCTGGCGCCGGAGGACTGAGGCCCTTCCCCCCTCCCCCGCCGGGGAGGCGGATAAAAAGAAAAAGGCGCGGCCCTGAGGCCGCGCCTTTCGTCTTTCAGGGCTTCTGGCCCGGGATCAGGCCGCCTGGCCCTTGGCCGCGTCGCGGCGCGAGGCGAGGTCGGTCAGCATGCCCCAGCGGCCCAGCGACAGCAGGTGCGTGTACACCAGCCCGATCCAGTTCTTGCGGCGCCAGTCCAGCCACACGTCGTCCGGCAGCTCGTGGAACTTCTTCTCGTCGACGACGCAGAAGCCGCTCAGCGAGATGCGGCGCTTGTCCGGCAGGACCAGGTCGGCGCGCTGCTCGACCAGCAGGCCCTGGGCCTTCAGCGCGTCGCAGAAGGCGCCGGTGGCGGCGGCCGACTGGTTGAACACGCCGCAGAAGTTGAGCGCGTCGTTGCCGGCCTCGGCGGCCTTGTCGCCGTCGAACAGCGGGAACTCGCCGTCCGGGCCGATGACCGAGGCGTCCTCCTCCACGCACAGGACCATGCGGTCGCGGTCCGGCGTCTCCATCAGGATGAAGGGATAGCGGCGGACGTAGGCCGGGATCGGGGCGCCGTGCGTCCAGGTGCCGTCGGCCTCCAGGAACAGGTTCTCCTGCGGGCGGATGCCCAGCAGGGCGACCATGGCCGGGCTGTCGTCGGCGCTGAAGACGATCGGGTAGTGGGCCTGCAGGGTCGGCAGCTCGTCGAGCACGACCGGGACCGCGTTCACGTTGGCCGCATAGCCGAAGGAGCGCCGCGGCTTCACCTTCCAGTCGCGGTGACGGTTCAGGTCAACGGGCATCGGGTTGCGGTAGAAGAGCGGCAGGCGCGGGGCCTGGCCCTCGGTATTCGCGGCGTCGGTCATGGCAGGGATTCCGTACTCGTCGATTCGGTGCGGGCCGGCCGGCCCGCGCGCGGCCCTAGTGCCGCAATCCGCGGCCCCTGTCAATGCCGCCCGTCCACCCCGGGAGTACCGCGCCCGGCGTAGATGCGCCCGGGGCGCGCCCTCAGCGCGCCGCCCGCGCCGGGGCGGCGGGCCGTGTCATACGGTTGTTCTTCGTCTGCCCCACCCATATCACGAGGGTGGCCTGGCCGGCGATGACCTGCAGCACCTTCTCCGACTTGGCGGGCATGCGGATCTTCCGGCTCATGCAGTAGTGGACGAGCGCCGCGGCGACCTCCATCTCGGCGTAGTCGACCTGGTGCAGCGTGCCGTAGTCGTCCTGGATCGGCAGCCGCGCCGTGATCGGCGGCCCAGGGAGGAGGACGGCATCCTGGACGGTGCCGGAGGGGAGCTGCCGGCGCAGGCGCCCGCTGAACTCGATGATCGCGGTGGTCAGTTCACGCTCGGTGAAGCTGATCGCCCTCAGTTCACGCACCTTGCACCCCGATGTTGCGGCCCCTCTCCCCCGGGCCGCCGCAATCCTACACCAGGACGGCGGAAACGCCATGGCACCTATCCATAGGGGTTAGGCGCGCCGCGCGGCCACCTCGCGCCCCAGCCGGTCGTGCAGGAAGGACAGCACGGCCGCCTCCTCCGCCGACAGGCCCGCCAGTTCCTCGCGCAGGCCGCGCTCCGCCATGGACTTCGCCTGCTCCAGCAGGGCGCCCTCCAGGTAGGCGCTGGTGACCTCGGGGTGGACGTAGCACCGGCGGCAGACCGCCGGCGTGTTGCCGAGGCGGGCCGCCACCCGGCGGATCGCCTCGGTCAGGTTGCGCTTGGCCGCGGCGGCGCTGTCGACCCGCTCGAACTCCTTCAGCGCGAAGGCCGCCAGCACGGTGCCGGCCCAGGTGCGGAAATCCTTGGCGGAGAAGTCCTCGCCGGCGATGGCGCGGATGTACCCGTTGACGTCGCCGGAGGTGACGGCGCGGCGCTGGCCCTCCTCGTCGACATACTGGAACAGCCGCTGGCCCGGCACGTCCTGGCAGGACTTCACCAGCCGGGCGAGGCGCCGGTCGCGGATCTTCAGGTCCCATTCCTTGCCGCTCTTGCCCTTGAAGCGGAAGCGGACCTCCGACCCCTCCACTCGCACGTGCCGGTCGCGCAGGGTGGTCAGGCCGAAGCTCTTGTTCTCCTTGGCGTATTCATCGTTGCCGACGCGGATGAGGGTGCTGTCCAGCAGCTTCACCACCGTCGCCAGCACCTTCTCCCGGGAGAGATCCGGGCGCTTCATGTCCGCTTCCACCCGGGCGCGGATGGCGGGCAGCGCGCGGGAGAAGGCCAGCAGCCGGCCGAACTTGTCGGCGTCGCGGACCTCGGTCCAGCGGGGATGGTAGCGGTACTGCTTGCGGCCCCGGGCGTCACGGCCCGTCGCCTGGATATGGCCGTCGGGGTCCAGGCAGATCCACACGTCGGTGTAGGCGGGCGGGATCGCCAGCCTGGCGATGCGCGCCTTCGTCGGCGCGTCCAGTACGGGGGAGCCGTCGGGCAGGACGAAGCGGAAGCCCTTGCCGGAGCGCCGGCGGCGGATGCCGGGCTCGTCGTCGTTGACGTAGCGCAGGTCGGCGGCGGCCGCCACCTCGGCCAAGTCCGACGCGGGGGCGGAGGCCGGCATCCCGGCGCGTGCCCGCCTGCCGGTGGTCTCCGCTGCCGATCGGGCCGTCTGCGCCGTGGCCATAGCCGCTCTCCCGTCCCGGATTGGTCCAGGACGGGTTAACGGCCCGTGCGGGCGGGAGTTTCCTCCCGCCCCGACTTCTGCGTCAGGCGGCCAGGGAGGTCCGCTTCGCCGCGGCCAGCCGCTCGCGCGCCATCTGGTCGGCGATCTCGTTGGTCGGCCGGTCCTCGGCGTCGGCGCGGCGGAAGATGTCCAGCAGCGTGCCGTGGATGCGCTCGACCTTCCGCAGCACCGCGTCCTTGTCGTAGTCGCGGGTCACCTCGGCCGACACGTTGATGATGCCGCCGCCGTTGATGACGTAGTCCGGGGCGTACAGCACGCCCTTGTCGCGCAGCTGCCGGCCGACCGCGTCCACCGCCAGCTGGTTGTTGGCGCCGCCGGCGACGATGCCGGCCCGCAGCTCCGGCAGGGTGGCGTCGTTCAGCACGGCGCCGAGCGCGCAGGGGGCGAACACGTCGACGTCCGCGGCGTGGATGCGGGCCGGGTCCACCGGGGTGGCGCCGTAGGCGTCCACCGCCCGCTTCACCGAGTCGGCGTAGATGTCGCTGACGACCAGGACGGCCCCGTCCTCGTGCAGGCGGCGGCAGAGGTGGCTGCCGACATTGCCCAGGCCCTGCACGGCGACGCGCAGGCCCTTCAGGCTGTCGGTGCCCAGCTTGTGCTGCGCGGCGGCCTTGATGCCGAGATAGACGCCATAGGCGGTGAAGGGCGACGGGTCGCCGCTGGCGTCCTCGCCCTTCGACAGGCCGGCGACATGGCGCGTCTCCTGGCCCATGGTGTGGACGTCGGCGACGGTGATGCCCACGTCCTCGGCGGCGATGTAGCGGCCGCCCAGGCTCTCCACGATGCGGCCGAAGGCGCGGAACAGTGCCTCCGACTTGTCCTTCTTGGGGTCGGCGATGATGACCGACTTGCCGCCGCCCAGCGGCAGCCCGGCCATCACGTTCTTGTAGGACATGCCGCGCGACAGCCGCAGCACGTCCTTCACCGCCTCGGCCTCGGTGGCGTAGGGCCACATGCGGCAGCCGCCGCAGGCCGGGCCCATCGTCGTGTCGTGCACGGCGATGATGGCCTTCAGGCCGGTTTCCTTGTCGCTGCCGAAGAGGACCAGCTCGTGGTTGTCGAAATCCGGAGCGTCGAACAGCATCTCAGGGTCTCCTGCCTGCGGGCCGGCCGGACCTTTCCGGGCGGCGCTTTCCCCTATTTTCCGGGGACTTAACGGGCAAGAGCTTAAGGCCGGCCGGGGCCTCCGGTCGATTTCGTACTTCGGCCCCGAATCGCACGTTTCGGGCACGCTCCCGGGGTGCGGCGGCAACGTCGTGTCCCGCCGCCGGGCAGGACTACCCCGCCCGGGGGAAGGACCCGCTCAGCGCCCGGCCCGCAGGCCGCCCGTGCCGCCGCCATAGTCGCCGCGCGGCGCGGCGCTCAGGGTGGGCGCGCGGCGCCCGTCCGGGCCCGGCGCCGCACCGCCCAGCGACGGCTCCCGCCGGCCGCCGGGAGCAGCCGCCGCGCGCGCCGCCCCCTTGGCGGGCTTGCGCTTCGCGCCGCGGCGCACGCCGCTCAGCCACCAGGCCGCCGCCATGCCCAGCACGATCGCGGCCACCAGCCCGATCAGGCCGGTGCGCACCCAGTTCGGCGCCTCCAGGTGGAACGGCTCGTCGGCCACCGGTTCAGCGCCGCCCTCCGCCTCCACGCCGGCGCGCGGGGCGGCGCTGGGCAGCGCCTCGCCCGAGGCGCCCTCCACCCGCGCCGCCGGGGAGGCCTGGGGGACGGTAGTGCCGCCAGCCGGGGCCGGGCCGCCCATGACGACGGTGCTGCCGGTCTCCCCGCCGCCCGCCCGCTCGACCGAGGGGGCGACGGGGGCGGCCTGCGGGCGCACGTCCTGCTCGCGCACCATGGGGCTGGAAGACTTGGCGCGGCTCTTGGGGTCGGCCAGGTTGCCGACCGTCTTGTCGGGCTCCCGCCCCTCCATCATCTTCGCGATGGTCGCCTGGTCCAGCCGGCCGGTGGCCTTCAGGCCGTTCTTGCGCTGGTACGCCATGACCGCAGCCGAGGTGGCCGCGTCCATCCGGCTGTGCAGCGGGCCGTTGTAGAAGCCCTGCTTGTCCAGGATGTCCTGCGCCCACTGGATGGTCGCCCCGTTCGGCTCGTCCGCGGCCGACGCGGCGGGGGCCGCAAGCGCAAGGGTCAGGGCCAGGACGGCGGCGGGAACGGGGAAGCGGCGGGTGTCTCGGCGGGCCATGGTCGTCCTCGGAAGCGCGCCCGGAAGGGGTGCGGCCTTGAATTCCTGATACCAAAGGGAGCCGGCGCGGTCGATAGGCCCCGCCGTCCCCGCCGCCCCGCGCCAACCGGCCCGTAGACCGGCCGCGTGCGGCGGCGATAAGGTGAGATGCTATGCGGTGGATTCCCTAACAAGGTGTTCAATGACAGGGCAGCGCGGCGGAATTGCGGCAAGACTTCCCGGTGACATCGTGCGTCCGGGGCACCCCGCTTGATCCACCGCCTCCCCCCCGGCCTGCGCGCCTCCCTGCCCGGCCTCTGGATCGTGGCGGCCTCGCTGCTTCATTCCGTGGCCGTAACGGTCTCCTCCCCTAGCATCGCCCCGCACCTGCCGGGCTTGGCGCTGGCGGTCGGCGCGACCCTGCTGGCGCGCGAGGCTCCGTGGCGGGCGGCGGCGCTGGCGCCGCTGGCCCTTGCCCACGCCTATGCCGGCTGGGCGCTGTCGCCGCTGCTGGCGGCAGGCATGCCGCTGCTGATCGCCGGGGCGGCGCTGCTGGGCCACCTGGCCGCCCGGCCCGCCCCGGCCGCCGCGGCGGCGGACGATGCGGCGGAGGACGACTCGGCCGCGGAGGAGGCGGAGGAGGAGTACGCCCTGCCGCCCCGGCGAGAGCGGCCGCCCGGCACGCTCTCGGTGCTGCTGGTGGAGGACGACGACGTCAGCCGCCTGCTGGTCCGCACGCTGCTGGAGCGCGACGGGCACGAGGTGACGGAGGCGCACGACGGGGAGGAGGCGGTGGACTACGCCGCCGAGGGCGGCTTCGACCTGGTCCTCATGGACATCCGCCTGCCCGGCATGGGCGGCGTCGCCGCCACCCGCCGCATCCGCGAGCTGCCGGACGCGGCCGCGGCGGCGGTGCCCGTGGTCGCCATGACGGCGGCGCTGGACGCCGACCGGGTCGACCGGTACCGCGCCGCCGGCATGGCCTACGCCGTGCCGAAGCCGGTGGAGCGGGACCGGCTGCGGGCCCTGCTGGCGGAGATATCGGGCGCGCCGGCCCCGGCGGCGGACGCTGGCGCCCCGGCCGTGCCCGGCGACAGCGGCGGGCTGATGGACCGCGGCGTGCTGGACGGGCACCTGCGCCTGCTGGGATCGGTCCGCGTCGCCGGGATCGCCGACAGCTTCCTGGCGGCCGCGCCGGAGACGGTGGCGCGCATCCGCGAGGCCGCCGAGGCCGGCGACCTGCACGCGCTGGCGCGCTCCGCGCACAAGCTGGGCAGCGGCGCCCTCACCGTGGGCCTGCCCCGTCTGTCGGAGCTGGCCTACGCGGTGGAGCGCCACGGCGACGCCGGCGAGGGCGACGCGGCGCTAGACCGGGCGCGGGACCTGCTGGAGTGCTTCGGGCGCAGCGCGGAGGCCCTGTCGGCCTACCGCGCGGCCCTGCCTCAGGTGATGTCGACGCCGAGCCGGTAGCCCAGCCCCTTCTCCGTCACCAGGATGCGGGGCGAGCCGCTGTCGTCCCCCATCTTGCGGCGGATG
>DASPKT010000103.1:0-25897 GCA_035627915.1 Azospirillaceae bacterium | reverse complement strand
CGGAGCTGGACCTGCTGTACCACGGCACCGGCAATCCCGGCCCCTGGAACCCGGCGCAGCGGCCGGGCGACAACAAGTTCACCGGCGGCATCTTCGCCCGCGATCCCGACACGGGCCAGGCGCGCTGGTTCTACCAGGTGGTGCCCCACGACCTCTACGACTACGACGGCATCAACGAGCTGATCCTGATGGACCTGCCGGTGGGCGGGCAGCTGCGCAAGGTGCTGCTCCGGCCAGAGCGCAACGGATACGTCTACGTCATCGACCGGGCGACGGGGGAGGTGCTGTCGGCCGACCGCTACGCCCACGTGAACTCCACCCACGGGGTGGACCTGAAGACCGGCCGCATCGCCTACAACGAGGAGAAGCACCCGCATTTGGGCAAGGTGGTGCGCGATATCTGCCCGACCGCGCCGGGGGCGAAGGACTGGAACCCGTCCGCCTTCTCGCCGCGCACCGGCCTCGTCTACATCCCGCACCTCAACCTGTGCATGGACTGGGAGAGCATCCAGGCCAACTACATCGCCGGCACGCCCTATGTCGGGGCGGAGGTGAAGATGTACGCCGGCCCCGGCGGCAACCGGGGCGAGTTCAGCGCCTGGGACCCGGTGCAGCGGCGGAAGGCCTGGAGCGTCAAGGAGGACCTGCCGCTGTGGAGCGGCGCGCTGGCGACCGCCGGCGACCTGGTCTTCTACGGGACGCTGGACGGCTGGTTCAAGGCGCTGGACGCCCGCACGGGCGAGCTGCGCTGGCAGTTCAAGACCGGCTCCGGGATCATCGGCCAGCCGATCAGCTACCGCGGGCCGGACGGGCGGCAGTACGTGGCGGTGCTGTCGGGCGTCGGCGGCTGGGCGGGGGCCATCGTGGTGGGCGGGCTGGACGCCCGCGACCCCACCGCCGCCAAGGGCTTCGTGAACGCCGTGCCGGACCTGCCGAACCGCACCGAAGCGGGAGGGACGCTGTATGTCTTCGCGCTGCCGCCGTCCTGAGCTGCCGGCGCTGCTGCCGGCGCTGCTGCTGGCGTCCGCCCTGGCGCTATCCGCCTGCGAGCGGGAGGAGCGGGAGGCGCGCGGGCAGCCCCTGCCGGAGAGCAGCCCGGCTTCAACCGTCACCACCACCCTCTACGCCGGCGAGCCGGCGCCGCCGCCGCCCGATCCAAGGCGGGCCGAGTACGAGGGCAACGCCTTCCACATCGCCGAGGGCCAGCGCCTGTTCACCTGGTACAACTGCAGCGGCTGCCACGCCCATGGCGGCGGCGACATCGGCCCGCCGCTGATCGACGGCGCCTGGCGCTACGGCGGCGAGCTGGAGCAGATCTACGCCAGCATCGTGCAGGGCCGGCCGAACGGCATGCCCTCCTTCCGCGGCAAGGTGACGGAGCAGCAGCTCTGGCAGCTCTCGGCCTATGTCCGCGCCATGTCGGGCCACGTGCCGAAGGACGCCGCCCCGTCCCGCCCCGACCACATGAGTTCCGCCCCGCCGCCCATCCGCATGGAGCCGCAGCCCATGGGATCGGGCGACCGCACCGGCGGCGCGCAGGGGACGGAGCCATGAGCCGGTCCCTCCGGCTCCTGCCCCTCCTCGCCCCCCTGCTCCTCCTGGCGGGGTGCGACGGGGCGGGGGTGCAGTCGGTGCTGGACCCGGCGGGCCCGCAGGCCGACCGCATCGACATCGTCTGGCGGCTGATGCTGTGGGTGTGCGGCGCCTTCTACCTGATGGTGCTGGGCTTCCTGGCCGTCGCCGTGCTGCGCCACCGCCGCCGCCGGCGCGCCGAGGGCGAGCCGCCGGAGCCGCATCCCGGGCGGGAGGGAGGGCTGCGCGCGGCGCTTGCCGGCTGGGTCGGGCTGATCGCGCTGGGGCTGCTGACCCTGATCGCCGCCAGCTACGTGGTCGACCGGCGCCTCGCCCACGCGTCGGGCAAGCAGGGGCTGAACGTCCAGGTCACCGCGCACCAATGGTGGTGGGAGGTGGAGTACCTGGACGAGGACCCCTCCAAGCGCTTCAAGACCGCCAACGAGCTGCGCCTGCCCGCCGGCGTGCCGGTGCGCATCGAGCTGCGCTCCAGCGACGTCATCCACAGCTTCTGGGTCCCCAACCTGCACGGCAAGCTGGACCTGATCCCCGGCCGCGCCAACGAGATCCATCTGATCCCCGAGCGCACCGGCCGCTTCCGCGGGCAGTGCGCGGAGTTCTGCGGGCTGCAGCACGCCCACATGGCCTTCGACGTGACGGTGGAGGAGCGCGGCGCCTTCGAGGCCTGGCGCGCCCACCAGGTCACCACCGCGGCCGAGCCCGCGACCGAGCTGGCGCGCAAGGGCCGCGAGCATTTCGAGACGTCGCACTGCGCCATGTGCCACGCCATCCGCGGCACCAAGGCGGCCGGGTCCGTCGCCCCCGACCTGACCCACCTGGCCGGGCGCGCGACCATCGCGGCGGGGGCGCTGCCCAACACCCGCGGCAATCTGGCGGCCTGGATCGCCGACCCGCAGGGCATCAAGCCCGGCAGCCGCATGCCCTTCATCGGGCTGGAGCCCGACGAGCTGGACGCGCTGACCGCCTACCTGGAGACGCTGCGATGAGCGTCGCCGCCGCGCACCCCCTCTCCCATGGAGGCCCGGAGGAGCCCCGCCGCGACGGGCCGGACCTGCCCGAGGCGGAGACGCACGCGCGGCTGGAGCGGACCTGGGGCACGGCGGCGACCTTCTGGGGCTGGCTGACGACGGTGGACCACAAGCTGGTAGGCCGCCGCTACATCGTGACCGGCTTCGCCTTCTTCCTGCTGGCGGGCCTGATGGGGCTGGCGATGCGCCTGCAGCTGGCGACGCCGGAGAGCGGCCTGATCTCCCCGGACCGCTACAACCAGATCTTCTCCATGCACGGCACGACGATGATGTTCCTCTTCGCCGTGCCGATCGGGGAGGCGGTGGCGGTCTACCTGATCCCGCTGATGGTGGGGACGCGCAACATCGCCTTTCCCCGGCTGAACGCCTTCAGCTACTGGGTCTATTTGTCGGGCGGCGTGATGATCCACGTCGCCTTCGTCATGGACGTCGGGCCGGAGACGGGCTGGTTCAGCTACGTGCCGCTGGCGGGGCCGGAATACTCGCCCGGCAAGCGCACCGACTTCTGGGCGCAGATGATCACCTTCACCGAGGTCTCCGCCCTGGCGGTCGCGGTGGAGATCATCGCGACCGTGTTCAAGATGCGCGCCCCCGGCATGTCGCTGAACCGCATGCCGCTGTTCGTCTGGGCCATGCTGGTGACCAGCTTCATGGTCGTCTTCGCCATGCCGGCGGTCATGCTGGCGAGCAGCTTCCTGATCTCCGACCGGCTGGTCTCCACCCATTTCTTCAACCCGGCGGAGGGCGGCGACGCGCTGCTGTGGCAGCACCTGTTCTGGTTCTTCGGCCATCCCGAGGTCTACATCATCTTCATCCCGGCGCTCGGCATGGTCTCCGCCATCACCGAGACCTTCTGCCGCCGGCCGGTGTTCGGCTACGCCGCCATGGTGCTGGCCCTGGTCACCATCGGCTTCCTGGGCTTCGGCCTCTGGGTCCACCACATGTTCGCAACCGGGCTGCCGCGGCTGGGACACAGCTTCTTCACCGCCGCCAGCATGCTGATCGCCATTCCCAGCGGCATCCAGATCTTCTGCTGGATCGCCACCATGTTCGGCGGCAGGCCGCGCTTCGACACGCCGCTGCTGTTCGTCGCCGGCTTCATCGTCGTCTTCGTGCTGGGCGGGCTCACGGGCGTCATGCTGGCCTCGGTCCCGCTCGACCTGCAGCTGCACGACAGCTACTTCGTGGTGGCGCACCTCCACTACGTGCTGATCGGCGGGGCGGTGTTCCCGCTGTTCGGGGCCTTCTACTTCTGGTTCCCCAAGATCACCGGCCGGATGCTGGACGAGCGGCTGGGCAGGTGGAACTTCTGGCTGCTGGCGGTCGGCTTCAACGTCGCCTTCTTCCCCATGCACTGGCTGGGGCTGATCGGCATGCCGCGGCGGGTCTACACCTACCCGGAGGGGCTGGGCTGGGAGGTCTGGAACCAGGTCTCCACCGCCGGCGCCCTGATGGTGGCGGCCGGCGTCGCGCTGTTCCTGCTGAACGTCGCGCTCAGCCTGCGCGCTGGCCGGCCGGCGGGGCCCGATCCCTGGGGCGCGCCGTCGCTGGAGTGGGCGACCGCCTCGCCCCCGCCGTCCTACAACTTCGCCCATATTCCGGTCGTCGCCTCGCGCACGCCGCTCTGGGACGCGCCGGGCGGCCTGCCCGTGATGTCGGGCCTGAAGGTGGACGAGCGGGAGCTGCTGCTGACCACGCTGCACGACGCCCGCCCCGACCTGCGCGAGCCCTCGCCCGAGCCCAGCATCTGGCCGCTGGTGGCGGCGCTGGCGGTGACCGTGCTGTTCGTCGGCTCGATCTTCAGCGCCTGGGCGGTGGTCTGGGGCTCCGTCCCGGTCGCGGCGGCGCTGGTGCTCTGGTTCTGGCCCAAGGGCGGCCACCGCGGCAACGAGGTGGAGCAATGAGCCGCCCGACCTTCGCCGGCGACCTCTCCCGCCTGCCCGACCACGCCTTCGGCCACCGCAGCCTGACCTGGTGGGGCGTCATGGGCTTCATCACGGTGGAGGCGGCGGGCTTCGCGCTGGCGGCCGGGGCGTATTTCTACCTGGCGAACCAGGTGCCCCGCTGGCCGCCCGACCACCCGCCGCCGGACCTGCTCTGGTCCGGGCTGTTCACGGCGCTGCTGCTGCTGAGCGAGGTGCCGAACGTCTGGCTGAAGAAGGCGGCGGAGGGGATGGACCTGCGCCGCACCCGGCTGGGGCTGGTCGCGGTGGTGCTGGCCGGGGCGGTGCTGCTGGGCATCCGCGCGCTGGAGTTCACCACGCTGAACGTGCGCTGGGACGAGAACGCCTACGGCTCCATCCTGTGGGCGCTGCTGCTGCTGCACACGGTGCACCTGCTGACCGACTGGGTGGACACGGGCGTGCTGGCCGCCCTGATGTTCACCCGCCACGTGAACCCGCGCCGCTTCGTCGACACCAGCGAGAACGCGCTCTACTGGCACTTCGTGGTCCTCACCTGGTTGCCGGTCTACGCCATCCTCTACTGGGCCCCGCGCTGGATGTGAGGGAGGAGCCGTTGAGCCGCACCCTGCCCTCCCTGCCCGCCGCCTGGGCCGGCATCGTGCTGGGCCCGCTGGGCGCCGCGCTGCACCATTTGGCCGCGGCCAGTCTGGTCTATCACGACTGCACCCGCGGCGGGGCGGCCCTGACCCTGGGGTCCGGGCTTGCCGCGGCGCTGCTGATCCTGGCGGGCGGCGTGGCGTCGCTGCGCGCCTGGCGCGGGGCGGGGGTGCCGATGGATGAGCCGCAGGGCGGTGCCCGGCGCTTCCTGGGGGCGCTGGGGACCTGCATGGCAGTCTTCTTCCTGGTCCTGGTGGCGGTGCAGGCGGCCTCCGGCCTGTTCCTGACGGGGTGCGAGCGATGAGGCGGATGCTGCCTGCCAGCGCCGCGCTGCTGGCCCCGAATGCGGCGCTGGCCCATGGCGGCGGGCCGGGGCCCTTCGCGGAGTGGACGCTGGACGCCTGGCTGGTCCTGCCGCTGCTGCTGTCGATCCTGTGGTACGCGGCCGGCTGGGCCCGGCTGTGGCGGCGGTCGGGAACGGGGCGCGGCGCGCTGGCCCGCGACGGCGCCATGTTCGCGTCCGGCTGGCTGGTGCTGGCCGGCGCCCTGGTGTCGCCGCTGCACGCCTGGGGGGAGCGGTCCTTCACCCTGCACATGGTGGAGCATGAGCTGCTGATGCTGGTGGCCGCACCGCTGCTGGCCCTGTCGCGGCCGCTGGCGGCCTATCTCTGGGCGCTGCCGGCCGGCTGGCGGCAGGCGCTGGCGCGCTCGGGCCGCAGCCCGGCCGTCGCCGTTCCCTGGCGCCGCCTGACCGAGCCGCTGACGGCCACCGTCCTGCTGGCGGTGGCGCTGTGGGCGTGGCACGCGCCCGGCCCCTTCGGCGCGGCGCTGGAGGCGGAGGGCTGGCACGCGCTGCAGCACGCGGCCTTCATCCTCTCCTCGCTCCTGTTCTGGTGGTCAATGGCGCACGGGCCGGAGGGGCGGCGCGGCTACGGGCTGGGGGCGCTCTGCCAGTTCTTCACCGCCGTCCATACCGGCTTCCTCGGCACGCTGATGGCCTTCGCGGGGTCCGCCTGGTACCCGGCCTACACGGTCATCGCACCGCCCTGGGGCCTGTCGCCGCTGGAGGACCAGCAGCTGGCCGGGCTGGTGATGTGGGTCCCGGGCGGGCTGGTGCATGCGGGGGCGGCGCTGCTGCTGCTGGCGAAGTGGCTGCAGCACGCCGGCGAGATCGACGGGGAGGGCCGGCATGGCGCGGCGCTGGACTAGGGGGCTGCTGGCGATCGGCGCGCTGGCGGTCATGGCCGGGGCGGCCGGCCTGGCGGCCGAGCTGGCGCAGGAGCGGCGGGAGATCCACACCAAGGCGGCGGCGCTGACCGGCGGCGACCCGGAGGCGGGCCGGGGTGCCGTGAAGCGCTACGGCTGCGGCGGCTGCCACGCGATCCCGGGCGTGACGGCGGCGCGCGGCCGGGTCGGCCCGCCGCTGGCGGGCTTCGCGTCGCGCGCCTACATCGGCGGCGTCGCCGTCAACACGCCGCAGCATCTGGTGGAGTGGATCAAGGACCCCAAGGCCTTCGATCCCAGGACCGCCATGCCCAACGTCGGCGCCACCCACGCCGACGCGCGGGACATGGCGGCCTACCTCTACACCCTGGACTGAGGCCGGCGATGCGGGCGCTCCTCCTCCTGATCGGCCTTTGCGCGCTGTCGCTCCCCGCGTTGGCGGAGCAGCGGGTGCTGCGGGTCTGCGCCGATCCCAACAACCTGCCCTTCTCCAACGACCGGCTGGAGGGGTTCGAGAACCGCATCGCCGCCATCGTCGCCCGCGAGCTGGGCGCCCGGGTCGAATACACCTGGTGGGCGCAGCGCCGCGGCCATGTCCGCAACACGCTGAAGGCGGGGCTGTGCGACCTGGTGCCGGGCGCCGCCTCTGGCGTGGAGACGATGGCGACGACCCGGCCCTACTACCGCTCCACCTACGTCTTCGTGACCCGGGCCGGCGACGGGCTGGACGTCGCCAGCCTGGACGACCCGCGCCTGCGCGAGGTCACCGTCGGCGTGCAGATGATCGGCGACGACTTCGCCAACAGCCCGCCGGCGCACGGCCTCGCCCGCCGGGGCATCGTGCGCAACGTGCGCGGCTTCATGGTGTACGGCGACTATGCCGAGGACAGCCCGCCGCGCCGCATCGTGGAGGCGGTGGCGACGGGCGCGGTCGACCTCGCCATCGCCTGGGGGCCGCTGGCCGGCTTCTACGCCGCGCGCCAGCCCGTGGCCCTGGACCTGGTGCCGGTGGCGCCCCGCATGGACGGGCCGCAGCTTCCCATGGCCTTCTCCGTCTCCATGGGCGTGCGCCGCGGCGACGGGGAGCTGCTGCGCGCGGTGGAGGGCGCGCTGGACCGCGCCCGCGCCGAGGTGGAGGCGGTGCTGGACGAATACCGGGTGCCGCGCCTGCCGCTGGAGGAGTGAGCCCGCCCGGAACGAGCCTGCCTTGTCCCCGCCCGCCGGTCTGCTAGAGTCCCCGGCGAGGGATGGAGACCGGCGGGAGGATGTGCGGTGCTGAGCGAGGCGCAACGGCAGGCTTACGAGCGCGACGGCTACCTGGTCCTGCCCGGCTTCGTCGACGGGGGCACCTGCGACCGGCTGATGGCGCGGGCGGGCGCGCTGGTGGAGGCGTTCGAGCCGCCCTCCTCCCTGTCCGTCTTCTCCACGGTCGACCAGGAGAAGACCACCGACGACTATTTCCTTTCCTCCGGCGACCGCATCGCCTTCTTCTTCGAGGAGGGGGCGTTCGCGGCCGACGGGTCGCTGGTGCGGCCCAAGCGCCTGTCGATCAACAAGATCGGCCACGCGCTGCACGACCTCGACCCGGAGTTCGACGCGGTGTCGCGCAGCCCGGCCATGGCGGCGCTCGCCGCCGGGATCGGGATGGAGCGGCCGCTGCTGATGCAGTCCATGTACATCTTCAAGCAGCCCCATATCGGCGGCGAGGTGGTGTGCCACCAGGACGCCACCTTCCTCTACACCGAGCCGCAGAGCGTGACCGGCTTCTGGCTGGCGCTGCAGGACGCCACCACCGAGAACGGCTGCATGTGGGCGCTGCCCGGCGCCCACCGGTCGGGGCTGAAGTCGCGCATGGTGCGCGACGGCAAGGGAGGCGTGCGGATGGACGTGCTGGACCCCTCCCCCTGGCCCGAGGTGACGCCGGAGAACGGCTACGTGCCGCTGGAGGCGGAGAAGGGCACGCTGATCCTGCTGCACGGGCTGCTGCCGCATCTGTCCGGCCCCAACCGGTCGGACCGGTCGCGCCACGCCTATACCCTGCACCTGGTCGACGGCGCCTGCGACTATCCCGCGGACAACTGGCTGCGCCGGCCGGCGGACAATCCGGCGCGGGGGTTCTAGAGCGTTCCCGGCCTCGACGGGGGCGCCGGCGCCTGGTGAAGCGGCTCAGCCGAACAGTTTGCGGAGGAAGAGGCGGGACTCCGCACCCGGATAGTGCGGCAGCTCGCCGAAGACCTCGTACCCCAGGCGGCGGTAGAAGCCGGGGGACTGGAAGCTGAAGGTGTCGACCCAGGCGCCGGCGCAGCCGCGGGCGCGGGCGATGCTTTCCGCCTCCTCCACCAGCCGGCGGCCCCAGCCGGTGCCGCGCAGCGCCTCCGCCACCGACAGGATTTCGATGTGCAGCCAGTCCCAGTTGGTGGCCCCGATCAGGCCGCCGAGGACCGCCTCGCCGCGCGTCAGCACCAGGGCGACCGCCTCGGGTCGGAAGGGGAAGCCGCGCCCCTCGGAGAAGCGGCCCAGCGGCGCTATGACCGCGTCGCGCTGCGCGTCGGTCAGCGCTTCCGCCGCCGTGATGCGGATGCCGTCCATGCCTCGATCCCTCCGTCCCCAGTACCGCCGCATCATCGCGGCGGCCGGGCGGGCCGGCAAGCCCGCCGCGACCCCGGCGGGGACGGAAGGGGCGATCGTCCCGCCGGCGGTACTATTGCTCAGCGATCGTAGCGAGCCGGCAATATTAATCGGATAAATACAGTTGATCCGTCCTGCCTGCCGCCCCTAGGCTTGCCTGAATACTTCATTCCTGGGGGCGGAACATGTGGCGGGGTCTTGCGGTGGCCGCGGCGCTCCTGCTGGCGGGGCCGGCGGCGGCGGAGAACGGGATCTACGATTTCAGGACGGAGAAGGTGACCGACCGGGTGCACCGGGTCTTCCGTCCCGACGACATGCGCATCCAGCCCGAAGGCAACGTGACCGTGGTGGAGCAGGCGGACGGGCTGGTCGTCATCGACGCCGGCGGCGCGCCGGCGGCGGGGGAGAAGGTGGTGGCGCAGATCCGCGCCATCAGCCCGAAGCCGGTGAAGGCGCTGGTCCTCACCCACTACCACGGCGACCACACGCTGGGCGCCGCCGCCTTCCTGAAGGCGTGGCCGGGGGTGGCGCTGATCTCCACCACCCGCACGCGGGAGAACATGCTGGGCCCGCCCATGGCCTACATCAAGACCTACGGGAAGGACTTCGGCGGCTATGTGGAGACGCTGCGCAAGCTGGCCGCGCGCGCCGACCTGCCGGAGGAGATGCGGCGCGGCTGGGCCCGGGCGGCGGAGGACGCGGGCGCCCTGTCGGAGGCCTACCGCGACGTGGTCGCGCACCCGGCCCCGGTCACCTTCACCGGCCGTCTGGTCCTGCACGACGCCGACGCGCCGGTGGAGGTGGTCGCCATGGGCCGCGGCCACACCGACGGCGACGCGGTCGCCTGGCTGCCGCGCCAGCGCGTGCTGGCGACGGGCGACCTAGTCATCGCCCCCCTCCCCTTCGCCTTCAACGTCTTCCCCGGCGAGTGGATCGGCGTGCTGGAGACGCTGCGCGGCTACGACTTCGCCTACCTGGTGCCGGGGCACGGCCTGGTGCAGACCGACCGCGGCTACCTGGACCGGCTGATCGCCTTGGTGCGCGAGCTGCGCGACCAGGTGGGGCCGCTGGCCCGCGAGGGCGTGTCGAAGGAGGAGGTGCGCAAGCGGGTCACGCTGGACCGCCAGGCCGAGCTGTTCGCCCAGGGCAGCGCCTGGAACCGGCGCTTCTTCAAGGAATGGTTCGTCTTCCCGGGCATCCAGGCCGCTTGGCAGGAGGCCAGGGGCGAGCCCATCGTGCCGGGGGCCAAGATCGAGTAGGGCCCCGAAAAGCAACCGGGCCGGCTCCCTAGGGGGAGGCCGGCCCGGTCTCTACGGTAGCCGTAGAACGTTTCCGCTTGCGGGTCAGGCCGCAGCGGCCCCCGCCGTGAAGACGGAGAGATCCGCGCGGGTCCGCATAGAGGAACGAGACATCGGATCACCTCCTTTCTGTTGGTTGCGCCAATGTTCCTACAGTTGGGCAATCCGCCGCGCTGGTCAAGGGGAATCATCCGATATCGGAAGTATCAGGGCTCCTCGACCTTGGCGCCGTAGCGGCGGCGCCATTCCGCCAGGATGCGCTCGCGGTTGTCGGACGCCCAGGCGATGTCCTGCGCCAGCAGCCGGTCCTTCAGCCCGGGCGGCAGGAACTCCAGCGATGGCGTCACGCCGGTGTGGGCGACGATGGCGTAGTTGGTGGCATACAGCCGGTTGGCCGCCTCCGAGGCGGCGAAGTCCATCAGCCGCCGGGCCGCCTCGGGCGCGTCGGTCCAGCGCAGGACGGCCGCGGCCTCCATGTCCCAGCCCAGCCCCTCGGCCGGCAGCAGGATGTCGATGGGTGCCCCTTCCGCCTTCAGCTGCGCCGCCCGGTACTCGAAGGACAGGCCGGCGGCGACGCGGCCGACGGCGGCCATGCGGCAGGGCTTGCTGGCGGAGATGGCGTAGGTCTCCACGTTCAGGTCCAGCGCGTCCATGAAGCGCCAGGCCTCCTCCTCCCCCATCATCTGGATCCAGCCCGCCACCATCAGGTAGCCGGTGCCCGACGACAGCGGGTTCGGCATGGAGACGAGGCCGCGGAAGGCCGGGTCCGCCAGGTCGCGCCAGGCGGTCGGCGCTGGCACGCCGGGATGTGCCGCGCGGTTCAGGCAGACGACCGAGGACCAGATGTTGGTGCCGATCCATGCGGGCGTGTCCGCCGTGTCGCGGAAGCGCGGATCGATGGCCTCCAGCCCCGCGGGCGCGTAGGGCAGCAGCAGCCCCTCGCGTCCCAGCCGGATCAGCGACGTGGCGGCCAGGCCCCACACCGCGTCGGCGCCGCCGGCCTCCCGCTCCGCCAGCAGCCGGTCGGTCAGCACGCCGCTGGCGTTGCGGACCCAGCGGATGTGGATGCCGGGGTTCGCCTTCTCGAAGGCGTCCTTGTAGAGGCGCAGGTGCTCCTGCTCGGCGGTCGTGTAGACGGTCAGCTCCACCGCCGGCGCGCGCTCCTCCGCGGCGGCCGGCGCCAGGCAGAGCCAGGCGGCCAGCAGGGCCGGCAGGAGGCGGGCGGTGCGGTCGGGGCGGAGGGGCAACGCGGTTCCCTGCTGGAGCGCTCTCCCGGAGCAGGGTGGAAGGCCGGCGCCGTGAAATCAAGCGACAAGGCGCCCAGGCGATCAGGCGGCGGAAGGGCCGCCGTCAGGCCGGCGCCTGGGCGGAGGCGCCGGCCGGCGCGGCCTCCGCCGGCACCGGCTCCAGGTCCGGCAGGCGCAGGGTGAAGACCGTCCCCTCGCCCGGGGTGCTGGCGACGTGGATGCCGCCCCGCAGGCGGTGGGTCACCAGGTTGTAGACGATGTGCAGGCCGAGGCCGGTGCCGCCGGTGCCGCGGCGGGTGGTGAAGAAGGGGTCGAAGATGCGCGGCAGCACGTCCGCCGGGATGCCGCTGCCGTCGTCGCGGTAGACCAGCTCCACCGTCCCGGGGTCGAGCCGCCGGGCGGCGATGGTGATGCAGCCGCGCACCCCCGGCGCATAGGCGTGCACGGCGGAGTTTGAGACGAAGTTGGTCACCGCCTGGGCCAGCAGGCCGGGATAGGTGTCCAGCGTCAGGTCCTCGGGGCACTCCACCGCGACCGTGTGCCCGGCGCGCTTCAGGGTCGGGCCCAGGCTCTCCACCACCTCGTGCAGGTAGGCGCCCAGCGCCACCCGCCGCCGCTCCTCCGAGCTCTGGTCGGCGGCGACCTGCTTGAAGCTCTGGATCAGGCTGGCGGCGCGGCCGATGTTGTTCACCATGATGCGCGTCGCCTCGCGCGTCTCCGCCAGGAACTGGGCGAGGTCGGAGCGCTTCATGCGCTGGCTCTCCAGCAGCGCCTCCAGCTCCGCCGCCTGCTCGCGCAGGTGGGTGGCGGTGGTCAGCGTGACGCCGACCGGCGTGTTGATCTCGTGCGCGACGCCGGCCACCAGCTGGCCCAGCGAGGCCAGCTTCTCCGACTGCACCAGCGCCTCCTGCGAGCGGCGCAGCGTCTCCAGCGACTCCCGCAGCTCCGCCGTGCGCTGCTGCACCCGGTGCTCCAGCTCCTCCTTGGCGAAGCGCAGCTCGGCCTCGCTGCGGCGGAGCGCCTCCTGGCGCTGCGCCCGCTCGCGCCCGATGCGGTAGGCGACGCCGAAGGTGAAGAGCACCATGCCGATGGCGTTCGGCCCGAACAGCGACCCCTCGGTCCAGCTGTTGACCGGCAGCGCCCCACCGGCCCTGAGCGCCCACAGCACGGCCACCCCCATGATGGGGAAGAAGCCCAGCAGGAAGAAGCGCGCGTCCACCGACCTGCGCGCCATCCGCACGGCCGCCACCAGCACCACCAGCTGGGCCAGGATGGTGGCGCCCTGGGCGATCCCGGTCGCCATGGCGGGGTCCAGGAACATGGTGGGGTAGCTGGCGACCAGCACGACGTTGACCACGATCAGGGTCCAGCCCGCCCAGGGCTGGTTGCGCCTCAGCTCCAGGAAGTAGAGGGCGAAGATCTGGCCGGCCAGGACAGGGAAGTTGCCGGCCACGATCAGGTGGGCGTGGCCGGCCAGGGCGGCCGGCATCAGGTCCCAGGGATAGCCCAGCTGCACCAGGATGAAGACCAGCACGACCGAGGCATAGACCAGCAGCGGCAGGCCGGCGCTGACCCGCGCCATGACGACGAGCGCCAGCTGGTAGGCGGCGACGATGACGAAGATGCCGAAGGTGACGCCGTGCAGCAGCCCGTCGCGCCGGTCCACCGCCGACTGGACCTCCGGCGTGCGCAGGTCGATGGCGAAGGTCACGAAGTAGTTCTGCGCCCGCACCAGCATCTGCGTGTCGCCGGGCGGCAGGGCGATGCGGAAGACGGGGAAGCGGTGGTCGACGTCGGTGCCGCGCTCCGACGCGCCCTCGCGCACATGGCGGGAGTCGCGGCCGCCGGGCTGGGTCATGAAGATGTCCAGCACCCGGAAATAGGGATGGTTGACCACCAGCAGCCGCTCGATCGTGCGGTCGGTCGGGTTGTGCAGCGTGACCCGCGCCCAGTATGTCGTGCGCGTGCGGGCGTAGGTGGGCGTCTCCTTGCCGGTGGCGGCGAAGCGGGACGCCGCCTCGCCCGTCGTCACGTCGTCCAGCGACAGGGTCCCGGGCGGGTCGGCCAGCACCTCCAGCCGGGAGCCCAGCGCCAGGGCGTCGCGGTCGACGACGACCGTGGCCGCCTGCGCCCCGCCCGCGGCCCCGAGGCCCAGCAGGAGGAGCAGCACCGCCACCCACGCGAACGCCCGATGCGCCACCCGTTCCTCCCCCGCGCGGCCGCCCCCCTCGGCGCCGTCCCAAGCCGCCCCGAGGCTAGGGGAAAACGCGCGCGCGATAAAGGGGTGTCGCGCCGGGATGGAGAGGAAGCGGACCGGTTCCGCAGGGCGAAGTGGTATTCGCGCCTCCGCATCCGTCCCGGCCCTCCGCCGGGGCCCGCCGCATTGCATGCGCGGGCGGCGGCATGGTACCTCTTCCTGATGGTCCTTGGCATCCGCGGGGGCGGGAACGGATGATGCGTTGGGCGACCTGGATGGAGGCCGTAGGACCGGGCCGCATCCTCAGTTTCACGGTCGCCATCAGCGTCTGCGTCTCGCTGGCCCTGGTGCACGGCCATTTCCAGCAGCGCATGGACACCGCCAAGGCGGTGATCCGGCAGGAGCTGGAGGAGCGCGCGCTGGAGCTGGAGCACAAGCTCGCCGCCAGCGCCGCCTTCACCGAGGCGCTGCGGGGCCGCGCCCGCTTCCACCTGGCCGAGCATGCGGAGGGCGGGGCGCCCCAGGGCGCGCTGCTGGACGCCTTCCTCGCCAGCAACCCGGGCGACGAGACCGGCCGGCTGTTCACCCTCGACCGCGTGCCGCCGCCCTATTCGGAGGCGATGGTCGGCAACCTGATGGCCCTGCCCACGGCGGCCGCGCGCCGGCGCGAGGGGCTGCAGCGCCCCGACCCGTCCGCCTGGCGGCAGGAGGCGGCGATGGCGCTGACCTTCAACCCGCTGTTCTCCATCATCCTGCGGGAGCTGAACGGGGCCACGCGCGCCTACTACGCCTCGGCGTCGGGCATGCTGAACCTGTTCCCCTGGGCGCCCTCCAACGCGACCGACCTGCTGGAGACCTATCCGCGGCGCAGCGCCTACCGCATGGCCCTTCCGGCGCAGAACCCGGCGCGCGGGGTGTACTGGACCGACGTGCAGCCGATGCCCGGCGGCCAGGGGACGGTCACCGTCGCGGCACCGCTGGACGTGAAGGAGCGCTTCGCCGGGCTGGTCGCCATCGAGCTCTCGCTCGCCGCCTTCGTCGACCATGTCGCCCGCCCGCCCTACCCCGGCGGCACGCTGGTGCTGGTGAACGAGCAGGACCAGCTGCTGGCCCATCCCACCGTGGCGCCGGTCGCCGCCGACGGCACGCTGCGCCGGCTGGCCGACGTGCTGCCGGAGGGGGTGGCCGTCCCCGGCCTCAAGGGGCTGGGGCCGGAACCGGCGGAGGTGGGCGGCCACTTCGCCGCGGTCCGGCCGCTGGCCCGGGCGCCCTGGCGCATGGTCTTCCTGGTGCCGAGCTCGGCGCTGACGGTGCCCATGCTGAAGGAGACGGCGCTGTCGCTGGCCGGACTGTCGGCGACGCTGCTGTTCGTGCTGCTGCTCAGCAACGCCATGATCGGCCGCATCCTGCGCCAGCGCGCCCAGGCGGTGCAGGCGGAGCGGGCGTCGCGCGCGGAGGCCGAGCAGGCGCTGGCCGACCTGCGCGCCGCCCATGACGAGCTGGACTTCCTGAACCGGGAGAAGACGCGCTTCTTCTCCCTGGTCTCCCACGACCTGCGCGGGCCCTTCAACGTGTTGCTGGGCATGACGGAGGAGCTGGCGAACCACGGGTCGCGCATGCGCGCCGCCGACGTGGCGGACTTCGCCAAGACCGTCCACGAGAGCGCGCGCACCGTGCACGAGCTGCTGGAGAACCTGCTGCACTGGTCGCGGGTGCAGATGTCCGGCACCCCCTTCGCCCCGGCCGTCATCGCCCTGCACGAGGTCGTCTCGGGCGCGGTGCGCGACGTGACCCCTGCGGCGGAGGCGAAGCGGGTCAGCATCCTGGACGCGGTGGGCGACCGCCACATCCTGGCCGACCGCACCATGATCCTGGCGGTGCTGCGCAACCTGCTGATGAACGCCATCAAGTTCAGCCATCCGGGCGGCGTCATCCACGTCACCTCGCGCGCGCTGGGCGACCGGCTGGAGCTGGCGGTGACCGACCACGGCGTCGGCATGGACCGGGAGCGGGTGCAGCAGCTGTTCCGCCCCTCCACCGGCAGCCAGCCGGGCACCCGGGGCGAGACCGGCACCGGGCTGGGCTTGACCCTGGTGCGCGACCTGGTGCTGCGCCACGGCGGCGAGCTTAAGGTCGACAGCGAGCCCGGCAAGGGCACGACGGTGTCCTTCAGCGTCCCCCTGGCCGCCGCCCCGCCGGGCGCGGAGCGCCGCCGCGCCCCGGCGGCGGTGGACTGAGGAAGGCGGAAGCGGAACGGGCCGGAACGACAAGGGGCGCCCGGAGGCGCCCCTGAGGATCGTATCGGCGTGGACCGTATCGGCCCGGGTCGTATCTGTCGGAGAGCCTCAGCCCCAGCCCTGGCTGCGCTTGCTGGGCGTGTTGCCGAGGCGCAGCAGGCGCTCGCGCTCTTCCGGCGGGAGGTCGGACGGCTTGACCTGGCGGACCTCCGAGGGCGGGTTGTTCTCATCGATGGGCATGGGCTTCATCGGCCTCATGGGCACGGCACCTCGGTTGCGGGACAGAAATGGGTTAACGTCCAGGGGCCCCGGACGTTCCACGGCCCCGCCCACGCAAGGGGGTTAGAGCACCTCCTCCAGCCGCTCCGGCGGGCGGCACAGCACGGCGCCCTTGGGCGTCGCCACGATGGGCCGCTCGATCAGGACGGGGTGGCGCAGCATCAGGTCCAGCAGCTGCGCGTCGGACGGGGCGCCCTCCAGCAGCGCGTCGTTGCCCTTGGCGCGCAGCACGTCGCGGGGAGAGGCCTTCAGGCGCGCCAGCATGGCGGTCAGGGCGGCGCGGTCGGGCGGCGTGCGCAGGTACTCCACCACCTCCGGCTCCACGCCGCGGGCGCGGATCGCCTCCAGCACCTTGCGCGAGGTGCTGCATTTCGGGTTGTGCCAGATGGTGACGTCCATGATGGCGCTTCTCCTTCCTGATCGAGGGGCGGCGAGGATAGCGGCGGCGCCGGTGCCGGCCAAGTCCGCCATCTTTCCGCTGGATTGGCGGTGTCCAAGGACCGGGCGCGCCGGCACCCCGATCGGAGGGGGTGCGCGCGCCGGGCGGGGGAGTGTCCGGAAAGGCCCCTTTCCGCCGCTCGGCCGGACGGGCTATCAAGGCTGTCTCTGATATCGGGTGACGATCATGTGCGGAATCGCCGGCTTCCTCTCCAACCGCAACTGGACGCGCGACGCTGACCTCGGCTGGCTGGCCGGGACGGCGGCGGCGCTGGAGGCGGCCGATGCCGGCGACCCCGCGCGCGTCGACGCCGCGCTGGACGGGCTGGCGGCCCGGTTCGACGCGCTGATGGCGTTCCCGCTGCACCTGGCCGCCGCCACCGACGCCGCGGTGCGCGGCCGGCTGGAGGCGCTGGCCGCCCGCCTGGAGGGGCTGGAGGCGGCATTGCGCGCCGGCCCCCGCGCCCGCGAGGCGGCGGTGGAGCGGGTGGCGGAGCGGCTGCGCGACTATGGCTGGCAGGTCCGCAACGAGGTGCTGGGCAATGTGGAGCGCACCGCCGCCCTGATGCCGGACGGCGCCGGCGAGCGGCCGCAGCACATGGTGGCCTGGGGCGTCGGCCAGGTTCTGGAGAACCTGGACCGGCTGGAGGTGCGCGGCCGCGACAGCGCCGGCATCGCGGTGCAGCTGGTGATCGACGGGCCGTTCGGGCCGGCCGACCTGCCGCCGTCGCTGCGCGACGCGTACGAGGCGGGCCGCGCCGGCGGCGACCGCTCCGGCAGCGTCGCCTTCCACCGCCTGGCCGACGGGCGGTCCACGGTGCGCTTCGTCTACAAGGTCGCCACCCTGATCGGCCGGCTGGGCGACAACGGGGCGGCCCTGCGCGCCGCCATCCGCGCCGACCTCGTCCTGTGGGAGGCGGCGCGGCGGGCCGGCGCCATGAGCGCCATCGCCCACACCCGCTGGGCGTCCCACGGGGCGATCAACCTGCCGAACTGCCACCCGGTCAACGGCGGGCTGAAGGGCGACAACGCGCTGGAGCTGGACGGCGACGCCGACGCGCTGTTCGCGCTGAACGGCGACATCGACAACTACCGCGCCCTGGTCGAGAGCCAGGTGGAGGCGGCCGGCCACGCCATCCCGGCGGACGTCACCACCGACACCAAGATCATCCCGGTCCTGTTCCGCCTGGACCGCTCCGGCGGTGCCGCCTCGGACCGGTTCCTCAACACCATGCGCCGGCTCGACGGCAGCATGGCCATCATCATGCAGCACCCGGAGGACCCGGAGCGCCTGTACCTGGGGCAGAAGGGCAGCGGGCAGAGCCTGTTCGTGGCGGAGGTGCAGGACGGCATCGTCATCGCCTCGGAGAACTACGGGCTGGCGCCGCGGGCGCGGCGGTCGGTGGCGCTGGCGCAGGTGGAGCGCGGCGGGCTGCAGGTGGCGCTCTCCGCGCGGGACGGCGAGCCCGGGCTGGACGCCCGCACCATCGACGATGGCGCGCCGGCGGCCCTGAAGGCGGAGCCCATCGAGATCTTCTCCCGCGACATCTTCCGCGGCGGCTTCCAGCACTTCTTCGAGAAGGAGGTGCACGAGGCCCCGGCCAGCGTCGCCAAGACGCTCGTCGGCCGCTACCGGCGCGAGGGGCGGGCGGTCAGCTTCGACCTGGGCGCCCAGGGGATCGAGGGCGGCGGCCCCTGGCAGGGGCTGCGCGACCGGCTGCGCGACGCCTCCCGGCCGCCGGTGCGGCGCATCCTGGTGACCGGCCAGGGCACCGCCGCCATCGCCGCCATGGGCGTGGCGCACCTGATCCGGCTGGCGCTGGGCAACGCCGCCGTCTCGGTGGAGAGCGCCAAGGCGTCGGAGCTGTCGGGCGACCTGGAGGGGCGGTCGCTGGACGACGCGCTGGTCATCGCCATCAGCCAGAGCGGCACGACGACGGACACCAACCGCACGGTGGACCTGGCGCGCGCCGCCGGCGCCTGGATCCACGCCATCGTCAACCGCCGCAACAGCCCGCTGGTCCGCAAGTCGGACAGCCACCTCTTCACCAGCGACGGCCGCGACATCGAGATGGCGGTGGCCTCCACCAAGGCCTTCTACAGCCAGGTCGCCGCCGGCAAGCTGACGGCGCTGTGCCTGGCCGACGCGCTGGGCACCATGGACGCCGCCCGCATCCATGACGAGCTGGTGGCGCTGGAGGGGCTGCCGCAGCGCATCCAGGAGGTGCTGGACGGCGAGGGCGCCATCCGCGCCTGCGCCGAGGCCTACGCGCCCCGCAACCGCTACTGGGCGGTGGTCGGCAACGGCGCCAACAAGATCGCGGCGGAGGAGATCCGGATCAAGCTGTCGGAACTCTGCTACAAGTCGATCCCGGTCGACTTCACCGAGGACAAGAAGCACATCGACCTCTCGACCGAGCCGCTGACCCTGGTCGTCGCCAACGACCTGCCGCCGCTGCTGGCGCAGGACACGGCCAAGGAGGTGGCGATCTTCAAGGCGCACAACGGCAAGCCCATCGTCTTCGCCGCCAAGGGCGAGACCTGCTTCGACGCCTATGCCGAGGCGGTGGTGCCGCTGCCCAGCGCCGGCGCCGGGCTGGACTTCGTCATGGCGACGGTGGCGGGCCACCTCTGGGGCTTCCACGCGGCGCTGGCCATCGACCGCAGCTCCCGCCCCTTCCGCGAGCTGTCGGTGCGGCTGGAGGCGGAGGCCGCGCGCGCCGGCGGCGACCTGTCCGCCGTCGCGGCGCTGGTGGACGAGCGGGTGGAGGACTGCGCGGAGGGCGGGCTGGACGCGGCGCTGCCCGCCAGCTACGCCGCCCGCCTGGCCCTGCTCTCCACCCGGCTGCGCGGCGCCCGCGCCGGCACCGCGGAGGGCGGCCGCGCTGCGGCGGACGGGCTGAAGCTGCTGCAGCAGGTGTTCGAGGAGACCTCGCGCCCCGTGGACACCATCCGCCACCAGGCCAAGACGGTGACGGTCGGCATCTCCCGCCCGGGGCGCGAGATCAGCCCGCTGCTGCACGCCGCCCTGGCCGACCTGGGCGTCGGCGCCGCCCAGCTGGCGGAGCACGACCGCCAGCTGCTGGTCGCGCTCTCCACCATCGTGGTCGGCATCGAGGGCGGCGTGTTCTACGCGGTCGAGGGCGACGGGGCCGATGGGGCGCCGCTGCTGCGCGCCGCCGCCCGCTCCGGCCGGTCCAAGGGGGCGGCCTCCAGCTACGACCGGCCGCGCCCGGCCGCGGGCAGCAAGCGCAAGGCGCTGCGCCTCGGCCGCGCCATCCTGTCGGACGGGCCGGAGGGGGCGGAGAACCTGCTGCTGGCGCCGGTCTTCGACGACCGGGAGTGGACGGTCACCGGCCTGGTGCTGCTGCACGCGGCCCTGGTGCCGCAGGCGTCGCTGCAGCAGAAGACGGCGCTGCTGCGCGACCTCAGGCTCTACGAGGACCTGTTCGACGCCTTCCACGAGGCCGGGGCGGCCGCCGGCGACGCCGGCTTCGCCGGCTTCCTGGAGAGCGTCAGCCCGCGCGACCTGCTGTTCCGCACCCCGGCCGAGCTTCTCCGGGGCTGACGCCCGGCAGTTGACGGCCCCGCCCCCCGCCCGCACCATGGCGCCCGACCAACGGGACCGGGGATGGCGGGTATGGGCAGGCTGGACGGGCGCACGGCGCTGGTGACGGGCGGGGCGGCCGGGATCGGCCAGGCGGTGGCGGTGGCGCTGGCGCGCGAAGGCGCCGACCTGCTGATCCAGCACACCGCGCCGGAGGAGGCCCAGGAGGCGCACAAGGCGGCGCTGGAGATCGAGCGGCTGGGCCGCCGCGCCGTCGTCGTCCAGGCCGACGTCTCCACCCCCGACGGCGCCTACGCCGTCATGGAGGCGGCGGTCACCGCCTACGAGAACGTCGACGTGCTGGTCAACAACGCCGGCCTGCGCCCCACCCTGCCCTTCGAGGAGAGCGGGGTGGAGCTGTTCGACGCCGTCATGGCGGCCAGCGTGCGCAGCGTCTTCCTGATGACCCGGCTGGTGCTGCCGCTCATGGTCGCACGCGACTACGGGCGGATCGTCAGCACCGTTTCGGATGCGGTATATTCCGGCGCGCCGGGCCTGACCCTCTACGGCGCCGCCTCCGGCGCCATCCTGGGCTTCACCCGCAGCCTTTCCCACGACATCGGCCCGCGCAACGTGACCGCCAACTGCGTGGCGCCCGGCGCGCTGGCCCCGCGCCAGTCCGGCGGCACCCTGGCGGCCGGGCTCGATTCGCTGCGCCGCCGCCTGCCCCGCCAGCGCCTGGGCGATTTGGAGGACGTGACCCCGGCCTACGTCTTCCTGGCCTCCCCCGACGCCCGCCACATGGTCGGCCAGTGCCTCAGCCCCAGCGGCGGCGCCGTGATGCTGTGACCCCTTGCCGGCCTGTCCAGCAGGAACTAGGTTTGTAAGGCGAAACTGCCTTACTGCCGGAGGGGCCATGGGAACGGTGCTGACGGTGACCGCCAAGGGGCAGGTCACCCTGCGGCGGGAGGTGCTGGAGCACCTGGGCGTGACCCCCGGCGACCGGCTGGTGGTCGAGCTGCTGCCCTCCGGCCGGGTCGAGGTCAGGGCGGCGGAGGCGGGCTCCATCCGGGATTTCCTGGGCTCCCTGCCCGTGTCGGACGCGAAGCCGCTCTCGGTCGAGGAGATGAACGGGATCGCGGCGGCGGGCTGGGCCGGGCGCCGATGAGGCTGACGGCCGACACCAATATCCTGGTCCGCGCCGCCGCCGACGACGACCCCCGGCAGTCGCCGGCCGCGCGCAGGCTGCTGTCCGAGGTCGAGCTGATCGCCGTGCCGGTCCCCGTCCTGTGCGAGTTCGTCTGGGTCATGGCGCGGGGCTATGGGAAGCCGCCCGCCGAGATCGTCCGCGCCATCCGGTCCCTGATCGCCGCCGGGCCGGTGCGGACCGACGTGCCCGCCGTCGAGGCGGGGCTCGCCTTCCTGGAGGCCGGCGGCGACTTCGCGGACGGGGTGATCGCCTTCCAGGGCCGGCAGCTGGGGGCCGAGACCTTCGCCAGCTTCGACCGGAACGCCCTGGACTTGGTCCGGGCCGGCGGCGGCGAGGCGGTGGAGCCGTCCTGATCCGCGACAGATTGTTCCATCCAGACCGGCGTTAACCATAAGGAAAGTTCCGGGCGGCAGAGTTCCCTCCAGAGCCCAGGGAACCGACATGCGCCGCCTCATCGCCAGCCTCGCCGTCCTGACCGCCCTCTCCGCCCCCGCCCTGCCGGCGGGCGCGCAGGAGACCAACGCCGCCCCCATGACCTCGCCGCTGCCGTCGCTGACGCCGGCGGACCTCGACTTCAAGGAGACGGAGCGGGGGCTGGTGCTGCGGCTGGACGGCGTCATCACCCACGACGTGGCCGACCGCTTCGCCGCCGCCATCGACGGGGTGCCGTCCGACATGCCGCTGCTGCTGGAGCTGAACAGCCCCGGCGGCTTCACCAAGGCGGGCTACGCGGTCATCGACCGCATCCTGGAGGAGCGCGAGAACGGCCGCGCCGTCTCCACCTACGTCCGCGCCGGCGAGTCGTGCGAGAGCATGTGCTTCGGCCTGTTCATGGCGGGCTTCCCCCGCTATGCCGAGGCGGGGGCCGAGTTCATGGTGCACGCGCCGCGCCAGCTCGACACGGGGACCATCACGGTGCGCGCCACCGGCCGCATGATCGAGCGCATCCGCCGGCTGGGCGCGTCGGAGTCCTGGATCGAGCGGGTCAAGGCGGCGGGCGGCTTCAGCGGCCGGCAGGACTACCGGGAGCGGGCCGAGGCGCTGGCGTCCGACGGGTCCAACGTCGTCACCACCCTGCTCAGCGTCCCCTGAGCCCGGCGGCCCTATGCCGAAAGGACCGGTAGACGCTTGCGGGCCGGTCCGCGCTCGGGCAACACTCTGCTCCCGACCGGCCGCGGGGGCACCGGATTGAACCTGAAGAGCATCACCCACTCGCTCGACGCCATCTCGGACGGCTTCGCGCTGTTCGATGCGGACGAGCGGCTGGTCCTGGTCAACGAGAAGTTCAAGCGCATCTTCGGCCGCTCGGCGCCGCGGCTGGTGCCGGGCGCCCGCTACGAGGACCTGCTGCGCGCCGCCGTCGCCGCGGGCGAGAACCGCGACGCCGTCGGCCAGGACCCCGAGGCCTACATCCAGCGCCGCCTGGCCCTGTTCCGCCAGCCCCACGAGCCCTTCGAGTTCGAGGCGGAGGACGGGCGCTGGGTGCTGGTGTCCGACCACAAGTCGCCCGACGGCACCACCGTCTGCATCCGCACCGACATCACCGAGCTGAAGCGGCGCGAGCAGGCGCTGGCGGAGAGCGAGCGCCGCTACCGCCAGCTGGTGGACCTGTCGCCGGACGGCATCGCGGTGCACGACGTCACCGGACGCGGGCGCTTCCTGAACCGCGCCGGGGCCCGCATCCTGGGCCTGCGCGGCGATCCCGACCCCTCCACCCTCAGCCTGTTCGACCTCACCACGATCGAGACGCTGAGCGAGGCGGCCTCGCTGCTGCGCCGCGTGGTCACGGGCGAGATATCGGGGCAGATCCTGCGCTTCCCCATCCGCACCTACGACGGGCGGACCCTGGTGACCGAGCTGACCGGCGTTCCCTTCGAGAGCGGGGGCGAGACGCTGGTCCTGGTGATCTTCCGCGACATCAGCGAGCGCGAGCTGGCGCACGAGCGGCTGCGCCAGAGCGAGGAGCGCGCCCGCACCATCGTCGACACCGCACTGGACGCCATCGTCGGCATCGACCAGGACGGCCGCATCACCCTGTTCAACCCGGCGGCCGAGCGCGCCTTCGGCTGGACCCGGTCGGAGGTGCTGGGCCGCCCGGTGGCCGACACCATCGTCCCGCCGCAGCACCGGAGCGGCCACATCGCCGGCATGGCGCGCCGCCGCGGCGACGCCCCGCCCCGCATGCTGGACCGCCGGGTGGAGATCGAGGCGCTGCGCGCCGACGGCACCGTCATCCCGGTCGAGCTGTCGATCACCGAGGTGCCGCTGGGCCGCACCAAGGGCTACACGGCCTTCATCCGCGACATCACCGAGGCGCGCCGCGCCCAGAAGGAGATCGCGGAGAAGACCGAGCTGCTGGAGACCATGCTCGCCAACATCGACGTGGGCGTGGTGGTCTACGGCGCCGACGGCCGCATCCAGTACGTGAACGAGAAGCTGCAGGCCTTGTCGGAGGTGCCGCCCGACATCCTGCGGCCCGGCACCACCGACCGCGAGATCGTCCGCTACATGGCCGCGCGCGGCGAATACCCCGACGAGACGGTGGAGGAGGCGCTCGCCATCTTCGACGAGATCCGCCACACCGGCTTCTATTACAACGAGCGGCGGCGCCCCAACGGCCAGTGGCTGCAGGTGCGCCACAGCCCCATGCCGGGCGGCGGCTACGTCTGCCTGTTCACCGACGTGACCGAGCAGAAGAACCTGGAGGCGCAGCTTCTCCAGGCCCAGAAGATGGACGCGCTGGGCCAGCTCGCCGGCGGCGTCGCGCACGACTTCAACAACATCCTCTCGGTCATCGGCGGCTATGCCGAGCTTGCCCGCCGCAACGCCGAGAAGGCGGGCGAGGCGGGCGGCACGCTGGCCGGCCACCTCGACCGCATCGTGCAGGGGGTGAAGCGCGCCTCGGTGCTGACGCGCGAGCTGCTTACCTTCGCCCGGCGCAAGATGGTGGAGCCGCGCACGGTCGACCTCGCCGCCGTCGTGCGCAACCAGCAGTTCCTGCTGTCGCCCCTGCTGGGGGAGACGATCGAGCTGGTCTTCGACCTGCCGGACCGCCCCGCCTGGGTCACGGCCGATCCCGACCTGATGGCGCAGGCGGTGGTGAACCTCGCCATCAACGCCCGCGACGCCATGCCCGACGGCGGCCGGCTGACCGTGCGCCTCGCCAGCGTGGCGGCGGAGGGGCCGCTGCCGCTGGGCCTGCGCGAGGGGGCCTACGCCCTGCTGTCGGTCACGGACGAGGGCACCGGCATGACCGAGGAGGTCAAGGCCCGCATCTTCGAGCCCTTCTTCACCACCAAGCCGCCCGGTCAGGGCACCGGCCTGGGCCTGTCCATGGTGTACGGCACGGTGCGGCAGGCCGGCGGCGCCATCGAGGTGGAGACGGCCCCGGGCGAGGGCACCGGCTTCATGATCTGGCTGCCCCTGGCCGAGGCCCCGCCCGCCGCCCTGGAGAGCCGCGGCCGCGCGCTGCGCGAGGGTGCCGGCGGCGCCCGCATCCTGGTGGCGGAGGACGAGCCCGACCTGCTGGCCCTGGTGGAGGAGACGCTGACCGCCGCCGGCTACACCGTGCTGGCCGCCGGCGACGGGGCGGAGGCGCTGGAGATGTTCGATGCCGGCGACGTGGACCTGCTGCTGACCGACATCGTCATGCCCGAGCTGGGCGGCATCCGCCTGGCGCAGCTGGTGGGCGAGCTGGACCCCGGCCTGCCCGTGGTGTTCATGACCGGCTACCCGTCGCGCGGCGGCTATTCCCAGGGCGACCTGCCCCCGGGCGCCACCGTGCTCTACAAGCCCATCGACCTCACCACGCTGCAGGCCGTGGTGGCCGACGTGCTGGCCGGCAGGACGGAGGTGGCGTCGTGAAGCGCCTGTTCGTGCCCGACGACCCCATCAAGGGGCTGCGCATCCTGGTCGTGGAGGACCAGCTGCCGCAGCGCACCTTCATCGTGGACATGCTGAACTCCATCGGCTGCCGCGACGTGATGACCGCCGGCGACGGCGCCGACGCGCTCTCCTTCCTGGAGGAGCAGGGCGAGGACGTCGACGTGATCCTGTGCGACTGGCTGATGCCGCGCATGTCGGGGATCGAGCTGTTGCGCAAGGTGCGCCGCACCCGGCCCGACCTGCCCTTCATCATGCAGACCGGCAACGGCACACTGGACGCGGTCATGGAGGCCCGGCGCGAGGGCGTCACCGCCTTCGTGGTGAAGCCCTTCTCCTGCGCCCAGTTGGAGGTCAAGCTGCGCATCATCTGCCGCGGCCGCATCCGGCATCTCAGGCCGGAGCGGTAGGGGACCAAGGCTGCCCGCCTGGATTTCCATGCCTCTCCCAGAATTCTCTTTCCCTCTCCCAGGGGGAGAGGGAGAGGGAGAAAGGGGGGGGCGGGACTGCGGAGCGATCCTCCGACGT
>DASPKT010000102.1:0-12446 GCA_035627915.1 Azospirillaceae bacterium | reverse complement strand
CGAGGCGGGGCTCCCGACCCGCTACGTCTTCGACGAGGGGCACCACGTCTTCGACGCCGCCGACAACGCCTTCGCCGGACACCTCACGGGGACGGAGACGGCGGAGCTGCGGCGCTGGCTGCTGGGGGCGGAGACCTCGGGCCGCAGCCGGGCCCGCGGCCTGAAGCGGCGGGTGGAGGACCTGGTCGGCGACGACGAGAAGTCGCGCGAGCTGATCGACCGCATCCAGCAGGCGGCCCGCGCGCTGCCCGCCGACGCCTGGCCGCAGCGGGTCAACGGCGGCACGCCGGTCGGCCCGACCGAGGCGTTCCTGGCGCTGGTGCGCCGGCAGGTCTATGCCCGCGCCCACGGCACCGACAACCCCTACAGCCTGGAGACCGAGACCCGCCCGCCCATCGAGGGGCTGGAGGAGGCGGCGGCCGGGCTGGAGGCGGCGCTGACCGCGCTGGCCGTCCCCATGGAGGCCCTGGCCGAGCGGCTGAAGGCCCGGCTGGAGGACGAGGCGGACGAGCTGGAATCGGAGACCCGCCGCCGCATCGACGCGGTGGTGCGCAGCATCCGCCGCCGCTCCCTCAACGAGGTGGAGGGCTGGCGCCAGATGCTGAAGGCGCTGCGGGAGGACACGCCGCCCCAGCACGTCGACTGGTTCGGCATCGACCGGCAGGAGGGGCGCGACGTCGACGTCGGCATGTACCGGCACTGGGTCGACCCCACCATCCCCTTCGCCGCCTCGCTGGGGGCGACCGCGCACGGCATGGTGGTGACCTCAGCCACCCTCACCGACGGCACCGGCGACACGGAACTCGACTGGCAGGCGGCGCAGATCCGCACCGGGGCGGTCCACCTGCCGCGCCCGGCGCTGCGGGCGGCCGTGCCGTCGCCCTTCGACTATGCCCGGCAGACCCGGGTGCTGGTCGTCACCGACGTGCGCAAGGACGACCTCGGCCAAGTGGCGGCGGCCTACCGGGAGCTGTTCCTGGCCGCGGGCGGCGGCGCCATCGGCCTGTTCACCGCCATCCAGCGCCTGCGCGGCGTGCACGAGCGCATCTCGGCGCCGCTGGAGCAGGCCGGGCTGCCGCTGCTGGCCCAGCACCTGGACGGGATCGACGTCTCCACCCTCATCGACATCTTCCGGGGCGAGGACAACGCCTGCCTGCTGGGCACGGACGCGGTGCGCGACGGGGTGGACGTGCCGGGGCGGGCGTTGCGCCTGATCGTCTTCGACCGCGTGCCCTGGCCACGCCCCGACATCCTGCACCGCGCCCGGCGGGAGCATTTCGACGGCAGCGGCCGGCGCCGCTTCGACGACATGATCACCCGGCTGCGCCTGCGCCAGGCCTTCGGCCGGCTGGTCCGCCGCGCCGACGACACCGGCGTGTTCGTGCTGCTTGACCCGATGATGCCGACCCGCCTGAAGGGCGCCTTCCCCGACGGAGTTGAGCTGCAGCGGGTGGGCCTGGCCGAGGCGGTGCGGGTGACGAGGGACTTCCTGGCTGACCCCCGGTCAGACAGTTCTCAGGGCGGGCTGAGCGGCACGTAGTAGGCCAGCAGGGCCGAGAGCGTCGGCACCGACAGGACGGTGGAGACCAGGATGACGGTCGAGGTGCGCTCCACCGCCGCCTTGTACTGCTGCGCCACCACGAAGGTCAGCGCCCCCGTCGGCAGCCCCGCCAGCAGCACGCAGGCGGCGGCCCAGTAGGGGTGCATGGGGAAGGCGTGGGTCGCCAGCACCCAGGCCAGCGCCGGCTGGACCAGCAGCTTCAGCGCCACCGCCGTGGCGACGGGGCCCAGGTCGGCGCGCAGGCCCGCGCGCAGCTGCTGGCCCGCCAGGAAGAGGCCGATGGCGAACAGGGCGCAGGGGCCGGCGGACGCGCCCAGCAGGTCGCCGAAGGTGACCAGGGGCCGCGGCAGGGGCAGGCCCGACAGCGACCAGGCGGCGCCGGCCAGGGGCGCCAGGATCAGCGGGTTGCGCCCCAGCGAGCGCAGCACCCGGCCGCCCGCGTGCGCGGCACCGCCGCCGGCGCTGCGCGCCGCCTCGATCAGGACGATGGCGGCGCCGATGACGACGCTGGAGACCAGCACCGTCGCCAGGATCGCCGGCGCCAGCCCCAGCGGTCCGAAGGCGGCCAGGAACAGCGGGATGCCCAGGTAGCCGGTGTTGGAGAAGGCGGCGTTCAGCCCCAGCATCACCATGCCCTCCGCCCGCTCGCCCCGGAGGCGGGCGGCCAGCGCGCCCAGGACGGCGACGGCGCCCAGGCTGCCCAGGAAGGCGGCGATGAAGGGGGCGTTCAGCACCTGGTCCAGCGGGTTGCGCGCCAGCCCCAGGAACAGCACCGGCGGCAGCGCCACCCAGTAGACGTAGCGGTTCAGCGCCTCGCTGCTGTCGCGGCCCAGGAGGCCGGCGCGCCCCGCCAGGAATCCCGCCAGGATGATCCCGAAGACCGGCAGCGCGACGTCGACGACGGCGGACAAGAGGACGGCTCGCCTCGGCGGAAGGGCAGGGGTGCGGGCACGACCTTAGGCCGGGCCGGCCCCGCCTGTCGAGTGCTCCCCTCCGCCGCCCTTGACCGGGCCGGCGCGGCCCGGCATAGGCTCGGAGCCACAGCGCACCACCGGGAAGGCCTTTCCATGATCGACCACCACCGCGCCCTCATCTACACGATGGTCCTCGTCTCCGCCTCCGACGCCGACATGACGGACGCGGAGCTGAAGACGATCGCCGAGAACGTGCGCTACCTCCCGGTCTTCCGCGGCTTCGACGTGCACGACCTGCCGGTCGTCACCGACGACTGCACGGAGATGCTGTCGGACGAGGAGGGGCTGGACAAGGCGCTCGCCAAGATCCGGCAGGCGCTGCCCAACCGGCTGCGCGAGACCGCCTATGCGCTGGCCTGCGAGGTGGTGGCCGCCGACGGCACCGCCAGCCAGGAGGAGCTGCGCATGCTGGAGCTGATCCGCCACGGGCTCGAGGTCGACCGCCTGTCCGCCGCGGCGATCGAGCGCGGCGCCCGTGCCCGCCACATGACGGCCTGAGCCGCCGCCCTGCCGCCTACTGGCTGGCCCAGACGATGCGGACCAGCCAGTCGATCCCGGCGGGGGCCAGCGCGTGCGGCGGGCGGGCCGGGTCGAAGCTCCCGATCTCCACCGCCAGCGCGGTGCGGGCGGCCAGGCGGCCGACCAGGACGGCGCCGCCGCGCGTCCGCGCCGCCACCCGGTCGCCCGGGCGCGCCGGGGCGGCCGGCGACAGGACGATGTGGTCGCCCCCGCGGTAGACCGGTTCCAGCGCCGTGCCCGTGACGCGCAGGGCGAAGGCCCGGGCGTCGGGCAGCCAGGGCACGTCCAGCGTCCCCCAGCCGGTCCCGGCCGGCCGTCCCTGCGCGTCGAACCGGCCGTCCTGCGCCGCCTCCTCCAGCCCGATGACCGGCAGGCGGGAGGTCTCCCGCCCGGTCAGGACCGCGAACTCCGCCAGCGAGCTGCCGGTGGCCGCCAGGACCTTGGCGATGCTCTCGGTCGAGGGCCAGCGCGGGCGGCCGTCAGGCGCCAGCCGCTTGGACCGGTTGAAGGCGGTCGGGTCCAGCCCGCCGCGGCGGGCCAGCGCCGACACCGTCATCCCGTGGCACTTCGCGAGCCGGTCGATGGCCGTCCAGATTTCACCGTGCGTGAACACTGTTAACTCGTTAATACGGTTTATTTTTCCGCCCAGAAGTTGTGGCGCATCGCCGCCCCGGCGCGCAACCCCGAATTCCGCCGCCGGCCATTGCAGCGCGCATTTCCGGATAGGGAATTGCATTCAAGTTGCAGATCGGCAACGCAGCCCCGGCCGGTCCCGCGGGTTTCGGGCCGCCTGTCCGTTCCTGCGACGGGGTACGCAACCCGGGACCGCTTCCGCTGTTTCCCCTCTGAGTGCCCCGGAAGGGCAGGAGGGCGGAACCGATGGCGGAGTGGATCGCTTCGATCGAGCAGTCAGGGCGCGGTGGCGCCGGGGAGGTCCCGGAAGGGGTGCGCCTCGGCCGCTTCGTCTCCATCGACGGGCGTAAGGCGCACCTCATCGAGGAGGGGGAGGGACGGCCGGTGCTGCTGCTGCACGGGCTGGGCGGCCTGGCGCAGGAGATCCTGGAACCCCTGGAGGGGCTGTCGCGCTGGGGCCGCGTCATCGCGGTGGACCGGCCGGGCTACGGGCTGTCGGAACCGGTGCCGGCGGCCGAGATGGCCCAGGACCACCAGGCGCGCTGGCTTGCCAAGCTGCTGACCCGGCTGGAGGCGCACCGCCCGGTGCTGGTCGCCCATTCCGCCGCCGCCGCGGTCGCCATCAGCTTCGCCATGCAGTTCCCGCGGGCGCTGGCCGGGCTGGTGCTGCTGGCGCCCCTGGTCCGCCCGACGCGGCCGTCGGCGATGCCGCTTCTGCGCGCGGCCACCATGCCGGTGCTGGGTGCCCTTACCCGCTCCCTGGTCGTGCCGTGGCTGGCCCCGCTGCTGGCGCCGGCGCGGCTGCGCGACCTCTGCGCCCCCGACCCGGTGCCGGCCTGCCTGGAGCGGCTGCCGGTCGGGCACGCGGTGCGCCCGTCCGCCCTGCTGGCCATCGCGGCGGAGTTGAACGCCTACAATTCGGTGATGATGCCGGCGGCGCGCGCCCTGCCGCGGCTGCGGGTGCCGACCATCGTGGTGGCCGGCACCGCCGACCGCATCGTGCCCTTCGACCGGCATGCCTACTGGCTGGCCCGGCGCATGCCCTCGGCCTCGCTGGAGATGCTGCCGGCGGTCGGGCACATGCCGCACCATGTGCGGGCGGAGGCGGTGATGCGGGCGGTGGCGGAGCACTGGAGCGCGGCCCCGCGCGGGGTGCTGCGCGGCGCCTATTCCAACGCGCGGGTCAAGCCGGCGTGAACTCAAGGGGGTAGGGACCCCGGGACGGGCGGTCCGGGGGAGCGGCCGCTGGGCCGCCCCGGGGTCTGTCGGGAACCGGCGTGAATAGGGGAGGACGCCGGCCCCCGCTCGCCGGGGGTGCGGGGGAGGAAGCATCCCCCGGCGGTTCGGTGAAAGAATGCCCGTTGGGGCCTATTCGACCTGGCGCAGCATGGCGCGGTAGATGGTCCAGGCCGTCTCGACGCTGACCCCGCCGGCGCGGGCGCCGGCCGTCAGCATCTCCAGCGTCGGCTTCACCGGCACGGCCACGGCGCCCGGCAGCGCGCCGGCGTCCGTCATCTCCATCCCGAAGCGCATCGGGTCGGCGAAGGCCGGGGTGGGGGCGACCTTTTCGATCAGGCTCATGGAAACTCCTCCCGCTGGGTCCGCGGAGTCCTTACGCAAGACCGGTGCCAGCCGGGACGATGCCGCCGCGACAGGCCAAGTCCTTGGAATCGACCGGATCGGACCCGCGGCGGCTAAGAATCTTGTCCGGCGGTTGTTCGCAATTTGCGTCCGGAGGCCCTTCCGTTCGCAATTTGCGATTCGCAGGACGCGAACGGGGTCCGCCGGACCCGCCTCGCTCTGGCCCGCCTCACTCTGGCCCGCCTCACTCTGGAAAGCCCCTCCTCTTTCGGCTAGGGTCCGGGCATGAGCGATCCCATCTTCCACATGTGCCGCGCCGAGGAATGGCAGGCCGCCGCCGCGGGCGGCGCCTATCCCGGTTCCTCCCAGGACAGGGCCGACGGCTTCATCCACTTCTCCACCGGCGCCCAGATCGTCGAGAGCGCGGCCAGGCACCGCGCCGGGCAGGACGGGCTGCTGCTGCTGACCGTCGACCCGGACCGGCTGGGCGACGCGCTGAAGTGGGAGCCGTCGCGCGGCGGGCAGCTGTTCCCGCACCTCTACGGGCCGCTGCCGGTGTCGGCGGCGCTCAGGGTGGACCCGCTGCCGCTGGGACCGGACGGGCGCCACGTCTTCCCGGCGCATGTCGCCGCGCCGGACGCCTCCGCGGGCGCACCAGGGACGGGCGCGTGATCGACCTCTTCCCGCTGGTCCGCCCCGCCCTCTTCGCGCTGGACCCGGAGCGGGCGCACGAGCTGACCGTCGCCGCGCTGAAGACAGGGCTGGTCCCGGGCGCCGGCGGCGCCGGCGACCCGACCTTGCGCACCCGCGTCGCCGGGCTGGACTTCCCCAACCCGGTCGGGCTCGCCGCCGGCTTCGACAAGAACGCCGAGGTGCCGGACGCCATGCTGCGCCTCGGCTTCGGCTTCGCGGAAGCGGGCTCGGTCACGCCGCGCCCGCAGCCCGGCAACCCCCGCCCGCGCCTGTTCCGGGTGCCGGAGGCGGGGGCGGTCATCAACCGATTCGGCTTCAACAACCAGGGGCTGGACGCCTTCGCCGCCCGGCTCGAGGCGCGGCGGGCCAAGGCGCTGCCGGGCATCGTCGGCGCCAACGTCGGCAAGAACAAGGAGACGGAGGACGCCGCCGGCGACTACGCGGTCGGCATCCGGCGCCTGGCGCCGCTCGCCGACTACCTGGTCGTCAACGTCTCCTCCCCCAATACGCCGGGCCTGCGGGCGCTGCAGGGCCGCGCGCCGCTGGAGGCGCTGCTGTCCCGCTGCCTGGAGGCGCGGGGGCCGCTGCGCACGCCTTTGTTCCTGAAGGTCGCCCCCGACCTGACGGAGGAGGACAAGGCCGACATCGCCGAGGTGGCGCTGTCGTCGGGCATCGACGGGCTGGTCGTCTCCAACACCACCATCGCCCGGCCTGACGTGCTGCCGGCGGCGCTGGCGAAGGAGGCGGGCGGCCTGTCCGGCGCGCCTTTGTTCGAACCGGCGACCCGGGTGCTGGCCGACCTCTACCGGCTGACCGGCGGCAGGCTGCCGCTGGTGGGGGTGGGCGGCGTCGGCTCCGGCGCCCAGGCCT
The DNA here is from genome assembly GCA_035627915.1 of Azospirillaceae bacterium. Taxonomy (GTDB): domain Bacteria; phylum Pseudomonadota; class Alphaproteobacteria; order Azospirillales; family Azospirillaceae; genus DASPKT01. The sequence continues at coordinate 5,615 of DASPKT010000102.1, read as the reverse complement.
ATGCCAAGATCCGCGCAGGCGCCTCGCTGGTGCAGCTCTACTCCGCCCTCGTGTTCGGCGGCCCGGCGCTGGTCGGGCGCATCAAGCGCGACCTCGCCGCCCTGCTGAAGGCCGACGGCTTCACGGCCGTGGCCGAGGCGGTCGGCGCCGACCACCGGGAGCGGCGCCCCGCGGGGCCATGACGGGAAGAGAGGGCCGATGAACCTGCTGCGCCACATCGCCTTCGCCGCCTGCTACACGGCGGTGGCGCTCGCCCTGGCGCTGACGCTGCCCCTGGGGGCGGCCGGTGTGGACCGGCCGACGGCGCTGCTGTTCGGCCTGCTGGTCTTCGTCTTCGGGGCGCTGCTGCACGAGTTCTACGCCCGCAACGAGCAGGCCGAGCGGCTGGAGCGCCGGCTCTGGCGCATGAAGGAGCGGCAGGACGAGCTGCTGGCCGCGGTCGAGCGGCTGGCCGGGCTGCTGGGGACCGGCGCCCCCGCCCCCGCCAATCCCGAGGTGCAGGCGGTGGTTTCGGAGGCGCGCGTGCTGGAGGCGCTGGCCGGCCAGCTTCCCCCCGCCCGCGGCCGCCAGCCCGACCCCGACCCGGCACCGCCGCCCGAGCCCGCGGCGGCGCCCCGGCCGCAGGCGGAACCGCCGCGCGCCGCCCCGCGGGTACTGACCGCGACCTACCCGGCGGCCTCGGCCGACGACGCGGCCGTCATCGACAAGATCCGCGAGGCCCTGCGCAGCGACCGGGTGGACGTGCTGCTGCAGCCCATCGTCAGCCTGCCCCAGCGCAAGCACCGCTACTACGAGGTCTTCACCCGCATCCGGAACGAGGACGGCGGCACCCTGCTGCCCGACCAGTACTTGGACGTGGCGGAGCGGCACAGCCTGATCGCCGCCATCGACAACATGCTGCTGTTCCGCTGCATCCAGCTGATCCGGGAGACGGAGAAGCGGCACCAGAACGTCGGCTTCTTCTGCAACATCTCCGCCGCCACCCTGAACGACGCCGCCTTCATGCGCGAGTTCGTCACCTTCATGGGCCAGAACCCGACGCTGGCGAACCGGCTGGTGTTCGAACTGGCGCAGGCCGACCTGATGCAGGGCGGCGTCTTCGCCACCGGCTTCCTGGACGGGCTGCGGCGCCTCGGCTTCCGCTTCTCCATGGACCAGGTGGACCGGCTGGACGTGGACTGGGACCAGCTGGCCCGGCACGAGATCCGCTACGTCAAGCTGGACGCCGCCCGCCTGCTCGATCCCGACGGCCGCTTCGCCGCGGGCGAGAAGGTGACGGAGCTGAAGCGCCAGCTCGACCGCAACGCCATCGACCTGATCGTGGAGAAGATCGAGACGGACCAGCAGCTCCTGGACCTGCTCGACCTCTACATCGACTTCGGCCAGGGCTACCTGTTCGGCGAGCCGCGCCTGGCGAAGCGGCTGAGCTGATCCGGGCCGACCGGCCGTCCCTGCCGTTTCCCTCCGCCCCCTCCCGCTTCCCCGGTGCGCCCTTGTCCAGGAACGACCCCAGCCACGCCCCCTCTTTCCATGACGGCATCTCCGAGATCGCCGACCGCTACGACGGCTACGTCCTGGACCTCTGGGGGGTGCTGCACGACGGGGTTAAGGCCTATCCGGGCGTGGCCGACTGCCTGCGCCGGCTGAAGGCGCTGGGCAAGCGGGTGTGCCTGCTGTCCAACGCGCCGCGCCGGGTCGCCTCTTCGGAGGCGCGGCTGGTCGGCATGGGGCTGACGCCCGACCTGTGGGACGCGCTTATGACCTCCGGCGAGGCCAGCCACGAGGCATTGCGCGACCGCCCCGATCCCTGGCACGCGGCGCTGGGCACCCGCTTCCTGCACCTGGGCCCCGACCGCGACCGCGACGTGTTCGACAGCCTGCCGGGCCTGGTCCAGGTCGCGGCGCCCGACCAGGCGGAGTTCGTCGTCAACACCGGCATCGACGACTTCGACGAGACGCTGGCCGACCACGAGCCGGTGCTGGCCGCCTGCGCCGCCCGCCGCCTGCCCATGCTGTGCGCCAACCCGGACCTGGTGGTGCATGTGGGGGAGAAGCTGGTGATCTGCGCCGGCGAGCTGGCGCGGCGGTACGAGGAGCTGGGCGGCGACGTCCGCTACCACGGCAAGCCGCACGCGCCCGTCTACCGGCGCTGCTTCGACCTGCTGGGCGGCATCCCGCCGGAGCGGGTGCTGGCGGTCGGCGACAGCCTGCGCACCGACGTGGCCGGCGCCAACGCCGCCGGCATCGACTCGCTGCTGGTCACGGGGGGCATCCACCGGGAGGAGCTGGGCGTGGCGTCCGGCGGCCACCCGGAGCCGGCCGTGCTGGCGGCCCTGCTGGACGCGTCGGGGCAGCGCCCGACCGGCCTCATCCACCGGCTGGCCTGGTAGGGTCCGGCACCTGGCGCCAGGGTCAGCGCAGGGCGTCCAGCGCCGCGCGGAACTGCGGGCTCCACCGCTCGGCGGCTCCCGCCCCGTCCTCCGAACCGTCCTCGGCGAAGCCGGTCGGGACGGGCGGCGGGGCGGCGGCGCTGCGGTAGTAGGCCAGGATGAACTCGCGCAGCGCGGGGGCCAGCGCCGCGCCGCCGCGCCCCACCTCGGCGCAGAGGTCCGCGACGGAGCGCTCCTCGCGCGCGGCGATCTCCTCTAGCCCCTGCCAGAGGGCGGGTTCCAGCCGGACGGTCATGCGGCGGCCCGCCACCGTCACGCTGCGGCCGACCGGCGTCGTCGCCCCCGGGTCCCGGTCCTTCATGGCGGTGCTCTCCGCGCCTGCTGCCTACCGTATGTGCGGCCTGCGCCTTCCGAAACCCTAAGGCGTGCCCGGGGGTACTCTATTGCATCCAGTAGTGTGAAACAACGTGCAATCCTCGGGCGCGCCGCCACCCCTTTTCGTGGGCCCGCAGGACCGCGCGGCGGTTGCGCCGGTTGCCCCGCACGCGTCATCATCGGCGGCGAAGTGGACAAGATTCTTCCCGTTCTGTAACACGGGCGGGAAATTTGTAACGCCCATGCAAACGCCGGGGACGGTATCGGCGGGCCGGCTATTATCGGGGGAAACTGAGATCATGCGCAGGTCCCGACCCATGGACGCTACCCTGTCCCCGTCCGGCATCCCCGCCGGCGCCCCCCGGCCCCGGCTGACCCCCGGCGTTCCCGCCGGCGGCGTCGCCGCCCTCCTCATCACGGTCGGCTTCCTCGGCTACGCCCTGGTCGCGGGCGACGACGGCGACGACGGGCGCATGCTCCGCCATATCAGCCACGTGGTGCACGACGGCATCCCGCCGGTGCCGCCGGTTCCCCCGGTCCCGCCCGTGCCGCCGGTGCCGCGCATCAGCACTTCCGTGCAGGCGATCCCGGCCATCGACGCCGAGCAGATCCGCCGCGACGTGCAGGAGGCCCTGCGCGACCTCGACATCGAGGGCATCCGCCGCGAGGCGATGGCCGCGGCGCAGGCCGCCCGCGCCGCCGGCGTGGAAGCGCGCGCCGCCGCCCGGGCCGAGGCCCGCGCCGCCGCGCAGGACGGGGAGCAGCCGCGCAACGCCTCCTTCACCGCCCCCGGCGGGGTGCGGCTGGTCAACGTCCACGGCGACGTCGCCATCTCCGTCTCCGACAATGCGCGGGAGGTGTCGCTGCGCTCGGTGGAGGGGGCGGGCAGCCTGCGCACCACGGTCGTCGACGGCGTCCTGACCCTGGCCGGCGGCGAGGGCCGCAGCGTGGAGATGTCGCTGGTCGTGCCCAAGGGGCGCGACATCACCGTGGTCGGCATGGTCGGCGACCTCTCCGTCGACGGCGACGTGGACGCGGCGGTCAACCTCGACATCCGCCGCGGCGACGTGTCGATGGGCAACGCCCGCAGCCTGAACGTCTCGGTCCTGGAGTCCGGCAGCGTCAACGCCGGCCACATCAGCGACACCGTCACCTTCCAGACCCCCGGCCGGGGCGAGCTGCACGTGGAGCGCGTCGGCTCGGCCAACATCTCCATCCCCGGTTCCGCCGACGTGTATCTGGGCCGGGTGGACAAGTCGCTCGGCCTCGCCATCTACGGCCGCGGCGACGTGACCGCCGACCGGGCGGACGGCACCGTGCAGGCCGCCATCATGGGCGTGGGCGACGTGAACATCGGCGACGGCCGGGCGGACGCGCTGAAGGTCGCCGTCATGGGCCGGGGCGACTTCAACTTCGGCGGCGTGGCGAACGACCCCGAGCTGTTCATCGGCGGCCACGGCTCCATCACCGTGGCGCGCCACACCGGCACGCCGAAGGTGGGCAAGACCGGCGAGGGCGAGATCACGCTGGGCGAGTGACACCCCGAATGAACGGTTCCCGCCGGTTGCCCCACCACCTAGAGTATGCGGGCAACCGGAGGCGCCGTCATGCGTCTGGCTCCCGCGGACAGGATCAGTGCCGTCTACGTCGTGGCCGGCGCGGCCTGGATCGTCGCCAGCGACTATGCCCTGTGGGCGCTGGGCATCGACCATGACGTGCCGCAGACGGCCAAGGGCCTGCTGTTCATCGCCGTCACCGCGGTCCTGCTCCGCATCCTGCTGAAGCGCGCCTTCGCCGCCCGCGACGCCAGGGCGGGCGCTCTGCGCGAGACCGCCCGCCGCTACGAGCTGGCGACCGCGGGGTCCGCCGTGGGCGTCTGGGACTGGGACCTCGCCGGCGGGTCCATCTACTGGTCGCCCGAGCTGCGGCGCCTGCTGCGCCTGCCCGACGGGGCGCCCGCCTGCCGCGTCGCCGACCTCGTCCATCCCGACGACCGGGAGCGCGCCCTGGCGGCCGAGACAGGGCACCTGCGCGACGGCACCCCCTACGACGTGGAAATGCGGCTGCGCTGCGGCGACGGCACCTACCGCTGGTTCCACGGCCGCGGCTCGGCCGTCCGCGACGCGGAGCGGGGGCCGGTGCGGATGGTGGGCTCTCTGACCGACATCACGGCACGACGGGAGGCGGCGGCGCAGCTGGCGGCGGCGCGCGAGGCGGCGGAGCTGGCCAACCGCGCCAAGACCGCCTTCCTCGCCAGCATGAGCCACGAGCTGCGCACGCCGCTGAACGCCATCATCGGCTTCTCCGAGGTCATCGCGGCGGAGACCTTCGGCCCGGTGGGCGACCCCCGCTACGCCGACTACGCGCGCGACATCGGGGACAGCGGGCTGCACCTGCTGGACGTGCTGAACAACATCCTGGACGCCGCCCGCATCGAGTCCGGCTCCTTCGAGCTGCAGGACGAGACGATCGACCTGGCGGCGGAGATCCCGGCCGCCGTGCGCCAGCTGGAGGCGGCCGACCGGGGCCGCCGGATCGCGGTGGCGCTGGAGCTGGACGGCGTCCCGGTGCTGCGCGCCGACCGGCGGGCGGTCCGCCAGATGCTGCTGAACGTGGTCGGCAACGCCATGAAGTTCAGCCCGGAGGGCGGGCGCGTGGCGGTGTCGGTGGAGACGGGGCCGGAGGGCTTGGCGATCCTGGTCGCCGACAGCGGGCCCGGCATCGCCGACGCGGTGGCGCGCTCGCTCGGCCGGCCCTTCGTCCAGGGCGACCCGGCGCTGCGGCGGCGGCACGGCGGCAGCGGCCTCGGCCTCTACATCGTCGGGCACCTGCTGGAGCGGCACGGCGGCA
>DASPKT010000101.1:0-15692 GCA_035627915.1 Azospirillaceae bacterium | reverse complement strand
ACCGCTTGCGGGCAACGCGCGCCACCATGCCTGACTGAACACGGTGTACAACTGCCTCTCATCCAATGTGAGCGCCAGCGGCTGCGGACGGATCGGGATTGCAGCACGATCGGGTGAGATGGCCGCATCAGCCAGGCGAAGAAGTCCGGCGGGAAGGTCGGTCGGAAACCGGCGACCGGCCAGGAATGATCTGGCCTCTTCAATGCGGTTCTGCAGAGCTAGAGAAACTGGAAAATTGCTCATGGCATGCCGCTGGGAGGGATTGATGGACAGGGATGTCCCAAACGCTTCGGTTGCCCCCTCCAGATCGTCCGCAAGGGCGAGAATATGCCCGAGATCATTCCAATTCTCAGCCGTAGGCATAAGTTCCACGGCGCGCCTCATCGAGTCGATGGCCGTTTCAAATTCGAACCTGTAGTTCCTGAAGGACCGATTTCTATGGGGTCGGCTCATGAAGTCTTGAAATTTTAGCCGCAGTCCGCGGTGGAGCGCAAAGGGAGCGCAGCAATATGCATGGGCTGCATGCGCTATCCAGTTTCCTGCGGCGAGCGCGGTCGCCGCAGCGGCGTGCTCTGCCGCCTCGGCCGGGGAGACCCGGAGCTTAATTCGGCACGCCGCAAGATGCCAGCCCGCGCTTTCGGGAACTTGTGAGTATGTATCCCACGTGGATAGCAGTTCTTCCGGCGCGTTGTCATCGAAGCAGACGCCGATCAACTCAAACTGCCAGGGAATGCAGTCGGGCATCAGTGAGATGGCGTGCCGCAGAAGCGTTTTTCGAACCGTCGTTGCCTGATCGGGAACTCGACTTAGAAGCCATGAGATCAGGGCATCGCCGGGACCTCTCCCCGGCAGGTCCGGATGTTCAGCGGTGCCGGCTGCGGGCAATGAGCCGGATCGTGCCGACGCCCCGGCCAATGACGCGGCTGCATTCCGCCAAGCACGGTCGGTCAGTGTCGGCCACTGCCGGAAGGTGGACATCGACGCCACGTCAACGGCGGTTTGCTCCCAATCCGTCGGTTCCCCGGGCCGAAGCAGCCGGACAACATCCTGGGATTTCCCTTGGCAAAGCAGCCTCCGGATCTCCCGGAAAGGATCGCTCTCGCCGACGTGCATTCGATCTTCCACCCTGCCCTGACACGGTCCCACTGTGCCGCCGCCGCATCGGCAGGAAGCCGGGCAGAGCAACACCCCGGCACGGTGAGTTAGGCTATCATCTCACTTGGGCCGAGGATACAATGTCAACATGCCGTGCTGAGCGGAACTGCTGCCAAACAGGAGATTGCAGCGTCCATGCGTCCCCCATTCAGAATCGATACCCTTCTTCATGCGGGCCAGCTTCTGGATCTGGAGGCGCCGACGATTTTTGGTGCCGGGATACTTGGTGCGGAACTGTTCCGGCGGCTGAGCGACCATCAGAAATCATCAGCGATTTTTATCGACTCTGTGAAGCAGGGGCAATATGAAGGACGGCCAATATTATCTCTCGCGGATTTTATTCAGTCGCCCCGGGCCAAGGGGCCGGTACTCTTGGCGACCGACGCATTTGAAGTAAAAGCGGCGCTTCGTGGATGCGGAATTGCGCATCTGCTTGACCCGACCATGATGGTGGCGAGCGAGCGGACATATGCCGGAGCGTATCCCCGGCGCAAGATCGGTGTCTTCGCGACAGTCCCACGCTCCGGCACCGTCAGGACGATGTATTTCCTGTTCGCCCTGAATGAGCTTCTGGAGAATCCACGACAGTGGCCGGACCCGTACAAACTCAGCGCATATTTCGGGGGCGCATGGCAGGAGAAGGGGAATTTCCCTGCGCTGAATGCGGTACTTTCCTTGCTAGGCCTGGAACGGCTGGACGTGATGCATTGTCTGGCGCCAGGGGCTTGTGCTTCTGCGAGCCATGACCAGAGCATGCGCGGAATGCTCGATCAACGGCATGCCTGGTTCGATGAAGCCTGCCGGGAGCATCCGCAGGTCAGTGCCATCAGCCTGGGCCGGGATTTTTTTGAACCGGCGTTGAGCAGTACCTTTCGATGCTTCTTTGTTGCGAGAGATCTGGAAGAGCAGATCGTATCCTATTTGACGGTTCTGGAGTCTTTCATACCGCAGCTACAGAAGCTTGGAGTTGACGATCTTTCGCTCGGGGACATTGCAGAGTATTGCCGGAATGGCGACATGACGGCGTTCTCATTGTTCCATATGAATGGCCGTGTCCCGATCTATCTCTACCAGGCACTCAAGGAAGGTAGATATTTTACCGAAGTGGCGTTCGAGCGAGGGGGCGTAGACAGCCTTGTGCTCGATTACCTGATGCAGTGCTATAGCTTTAACGCGATGCGGTCGGATCGTTTTCTAATAGACCAATTGAATTTCAGCGATCTGATGGCTGACGAGGTCAAGAGTTATATGCGGATGCTGTCGCATCTGGCAGGGAAGGAAATTTCCTCCGAGATATCGCCGATTGTCGAAAGGGCTGTTCTTATTACAGGGCGCGTTGGAATACGAATGCTTGAAGAGTCACTTGGGCGGTCGGCAAGCTATTCACAAGGCAATACGTTGCCAATTCATACTGTGGGTGGCTCGCACATGACCCAGGAAGGAGCTGCGGATGCGGGCAAGGCATTGCGCAGTAAGGTCACGGAACTTGTCCGGCGGAATAGAGAAGTCATCCGCAGCGCCGTCGAGTTCAACAGGACGCGATTCGCCCTTCCTCAGGTCGGGCGGTCCTGACTCTGGATTGGTCTTCAGCCGCCGAAACCGGGTGACCAGTCCGCGCGGGCCGATAACGGCCTAAATCGCCTTGAGGCATCGCTCGAGGTGAGGGAACGCGCGAGGGTGCAGCCTGATCCAGATGGCGACCCGTGCAGGGCTGATGGTGCGTGCGGCTCCCAGATCACGGCATGCGCTGTCTTCGTCACCGCGAAGGACATGATATGCCGCCGATGGGATGAGGGTGTGCGGTGAGGACGGATCGGCCGCGACTGCGTCGGCATGCAACTTGGCCGCTTCTTCAAGCGCGCCGGTCTCCAGCAGGGCGAGCGCCAGGTAGCCCATCTGCTGGGGCGTAGCGGACGTAGTCGCCGCCAGTTGACGGAAATGGGCGACAGCCTCATCCACACGGCCCGATGCATGAAGGAGCAGTCCCCAGAGGCTCTGGATTTGTGGGTCGTGTGGATAGCGGCAGAGTGCCATTTTCAGGGTTGCTTCAGCGTCGGCGTATTTGCCGGCGGCAATCAGGGTCCACGAATACCTGACGTAATGGACATCGGATTCCGCCACGGCGACAACGCGGCGGTAAAGGGCCTCCGCCTCATCAAGGTTGCACACGGCCATGTGCCGGAATGCCAGTGCTGCAAGGATGGACACGTCGTCTGGAGCAAGCGCCGCCGCACGATCCAGAAGAGGGATTGCCCGCCTGAAATCCACCTCCGCGAATGAAAAGCCGCGAGTGGCGTACATCTCCGCAAGGCGCCGCCCGATCCGTTCATCCGCGTGATCGCGATAGGCTTCCTCCGCCAGTGCCAATCCAGACTCATGCTGGCCATTCTCGAAGGCGACCTGACCCTCCGCCGCCTTGAGCAGTGCCTGAGAAACGGAACCGCCCTGCCGCCAGGACTCGAGCACGGCTTCCGCCTCGTTCCGCTTTCCACAGGACTTCAACTGTTCCGTGAGCCGGACGGCAGCCTCGGCCATGCCCGGATGGGCTTCGAGCGCGCGCTGAAATGCATGGATGGCTGCTTCCTGGGAGTTCTCCCGTAGAAGGGCGATGCCCATCTCATAATGATAGTTAGAAAAGGTTGCGGCTCGGATGTTGAGACGCCACGCTTCGTAGTCCAGCGTCGCAATCGAGCTGGTGTTCATATCTTATGCCTTCACAAGCACCAGGGTATGCAGCCGGTTCGCCGCGTCGGTGGATAGTCGGCCAGCTCGCACATACCTGTCAATCCGATGATCAAGGCGCGGCTCCGGTCCTGCGGAGCAGCCAGTCCACCACCCGCGCCGCCATCGCGTCGGCCGTCTCCTCCCCTGCCCGCAGGTGCAGCTCGGGGTCCTCGGGCGGCTCGTAGGGGCTGCCGATGCCGGTGAAGTTCGGCAGCTCGCCGCGCCGCGCCTTGGCGTAGAGGCCCTTGGGGTCGCGGCGCTCGCAGAGGTCGAGCGGGGTGTCGACGAAGATCTCCACGAACTCGCCCTCGCCCAGCAGGTCGCGGACCATCCGGCGCTCGGCCCGGAACGGGGAGATGAGGCTGACCAGCACGATGAGGCCGGCATCCACCATCAGCTTCGCCACCTCCGCGACGCGCCGCACGTTCTCCACCCGGTCCGCCGCGGTGAAGCCGAGGTCGCGGTTCAGCCCGTGGCGGAGGTTGTCGCCGTCCAGGCTCATGGTGTGGCGCCCCAGCCGGTGCAGCTCCTGCTCCACCAGGTCGGCGACGGTGGACTTGCCGGCCCCCGACAGGCCGGTGAACCAGAGCACGCAGGGGCGCTGGCCCTTGGCGGCGGCGCGCTGGGCCTTGCCCACCCGGCCGGCGTGCCGGTGGATGTTGGCGGCGCGGCGCAGCGCGAAGTCGATCATGCCGCAGGCGACGGTGGCGTTGGTCTGCCGGTCGATCAGGATGAAGCCGCCCAGCGCCCGGCTCTCGGCGTAGGGCTGGAACGGCACCGGGCGGTCCAGCGCCAGGTTGCAGGCGGCGACCCCGTTGAGGTCCAGCTGCTTGGCCGCGACGTGCTCCAGCGTGTTGACGTTGACCGCGTGCTTCAGCTCGGTCACCCGGGCGCCCACGGTGGCGGTGCCGATCCGCATCAGGTAGGGCCGCCCCGGCAGCAGCGGCTCGGCATCCATCCACACCAGGTGGGCGGCGAACTGGTCGGCCGTCTCCGGCCGGGCCGCGGCGGCGGCGATCACGTCGCCGCGCGACACGTCGACCTCGTCGGCGAGCACCAGGGTGACGGCGCGGCCGGGTCCCGCCGCGTCGAGGTCGCCGTCCATGGTGACGATGCGCGCCACCCGGCTGGACTGCCCGCCGGGCAGCACCGCCACCGGGTCGCCGACGCGCACGGTGCCGCCGGCGACCGTGCCGGCGAAGCCGCGGAAGTCCTGGTCGGGCCGGGCCACCCACTGCACCGGCAGGCGGAACGGCCCCCCGGCCTCCTCCGCCTCGACGGGGACCGTCTCCAGATAGTCCAGCAGCGTCGGGCCCTCATACCAGGGCGACCCAGCGCCCGGCCGGGTGACGTTGTCGCCGGTGAGCGCCGAGACGGGCACGGCGGCGACCTCGCGGATGCCGATGCGCTCCGCGAAGGCGCCGAACTCCGCGGCGATGCGCTCGAACGTGCCGCGGTCCCAGCCGGCCAGGTCCATCTTGTTGACCGCCAGCAGCACCCGGCGGATGCCCAGCAGCGACACGATGTAGGCATGGCGGCGGGTCTGGGTCAGCAGCCCCTTGCGCGCGTCCACCAGCAGCAGCGCCAGCTGCGCCGTGGAGGCGCCGGTCGCCATGTTGCGGGTGTACTGCTCGTGCCCCGGCGTGTCGGCGACGATGAACTTGCGGCGTTCGGTGTCGAAGAACCGGTAGGCGACGTCGATGGTGATGCCCTGCTCCCGCTCCGCCGCCAGCCCGTCGACCAGCAGCGCCAGGTCCAGCGTGCCGGCGCCGGTCGTGCCGAAGCGGCGCGAGTCGCGCTCCAGCCCCGCCAGCTGGTCGTCGAACAGCAGCTTGCAGTCGTAGAGCAGCCGGCCGATCAGGGTCGACTTCCCGTCGTCGACGGAGCCGCAGGTGATGAAGCGCAGCAGGTCCTTCTCGCCCTGCGCCCGCAGGTGCGCGGCGACCTCGGCCGCGGCCGTCTCGGGATGGTCGGGGGTCAAAAGTAGCCTTCCTGCTTCTTCAGCTCCATAGAGGCGGCCTGGTCGGCGTCGATCACCCGGCCCTGGCGCTCCGAGGTGGTGGCGCGCAGCATCTCGCGCACGATCCCGGGCAGCGTCTCCGCCCGGCTCTCCACGGCGCCGGTCAGGGGATAGCAGCCCAGCGTGCGGAAGCGCACCCAGCGCATCTCGGGCACCTCGCCGTCGCGCAAGGGCAGCCGGTCGTCGTCGCGCATGATGAGCGCGCCGTCGCGCTCCACCACCGGCCGCGGCTTGGCGAAGTAGAGCGGCACCACGGGGATGCCCTCCTGCAGGATGTACTGCCAGACGTCCAGCTCGGTCCAGTTGGAGAGGGGGAAGACGCGGATGCTCTCCCCCTTGGCGATGCGGCCGTTGTAGAGGTTCCACAGCTCGGGCCGCTGGTTGCGCGGGTCCCAGCGGTGGCTGGCGGTGCGGAAGGAGAAGATGCGCTCCTTGGCGCGCGACTTCTCCTCGTCCCGGCGCCCGCCTCCGAAGGCGGCGTCGAAGCCGTGCGCGTCCAGCGCCTGCCGCAGCGCCTGCGTCTTCATGACGTCGGTGTGGACCGTCGCCCCGTGCGTGACCGGGCCGATCCCCTGGCGCCGCCCCTCCTCGTTGATGTGGACGATGAGGTCGAGCCCCAGCTCCGCCGCGCGGCGGTCGCGGAACTCGATCATCTCCCGGAACTTCCAGCCGGTGTCGACATGCAGCAGAGGGAACGGCGGCTTGGCCGGGTAGAAGGCCTTCAGCGCCAGGTGCAGCATGACGGAGCTGTCCTTGCCCACCGAGTACAGCATGACCGGGTTGCTGAACTGCGCCGCCACCTCGCGCATGATGTGGATGCTCTCCGCCTCCAGGGCCTGGAGGTGGGACATCCGGGCCGGCGGGGCGGCAAGGTCGGGGCGGAGGGTCAGAGTTTCGTCCATGGTTCGGCAGGATACAGTGTGAGCGGTCCCGTCGCCAACCGGGCGAGCTTCCCAGCCCAAAGGCAAAGTATGGGAGCGGCGACGCCCTGTCACTTCTCCCCCACCCCGGCAGAGGGGAAGCGTGGGGGAATAGTCAATGCGAAGGACGACCTCCACTCCCGCCTCTGGTGGTAGCCGTTGTGCGGACAGCCAGGAGATGAACGGCGGCGGCGAAGCCGCTATTCTGATCCTCCCGTCCCGTCGGAGCCGATCGGCTGCGGCGCTCCGGCATCCGGCCCCGGACGTCTGCGCTGCGCTGGAGTTTGAGGGAGTAGACCGGTTTGGAATCCAAGGACTCGCACCTCCACATCCATGTCATCGGGAGCCGGGGCACGGGAACGGCGCTTGCTCTGCCGGATAGGTTCGCAGAAGACACGATCTACTACAACTATGAACCCGATGCGGATGCACTAGGCCAGACCTGCGAGTTCTATCACGAGCGTGGGCTGACCGAGCGGACCTTCAACATAGCCCTGGGCGGTTACGACGGCGAGGCTGTACTCAATCTGAACTACGACCCGTACACGTCCTCGATGCTGGAATGCTCCACTGAGGCAGCACATTACGCCCGCCATCATGACCTGCCGAACGGCGACTACATCTGGGGCGACGTGTTGCGCACGGTGCGCAGGCCCCGGGTGCCGGTACGCCGGTTAGACGGGCTGCTGGCGGAACATGGCGCCCGACTGGACTTCATGACGCTGGATACCCAGGGAACGGAATTCGACATCCTGCAAGGCGCACAGCAGACCTGCGCCACTACGGCGCTCGGCTTCCTTGTGGAGGTTGAGTTCCTGCCCCTCTATGAGCGGCAGAAGCTTTTCCCCGACCTTCTGAATCTCGCGAGGTCCTGGGGTTTCGCTCTGGCGGAGATACTTCCCCATCGCGAAGGCGCCTTCCGGGGAGCGCCAATCGGTTGGCAGGGGCGTGGGTTCATCGGGTCCGCAGACGCGCTTTTCCTGAAGCACCCGGAAGCCGTGCTGCAGACGCATCCGGACCCCTGGCTCGGCCTGAGAAAACTGGCCTTCCTGTCAATCTGCTATGGGCGGATGGAACACGGGCTGGATTGCTTGACCCATGCCGAAGCGGTCGAGCCCCGTTCCGACCCGGGGCCCCGGTCGTATCTCGCCCTTACGGACGATATTCTAAGCGCGTGGCGCTCCAGCAGCACCGTGGCGCAGGTCCGGTTCACGGATCTCTATTCCGCGGAAGAGTCGCTCGCCCGCTTCGATACGACGGCGGGCGCGAAGAGGCCCGCTGCCATCGACGTACGTCGGCGGTATTTCAACCATCAGGACCGTGACGAATTCGATGCGGCAATAGCCGGGCTGCTGAAGAGCGCCCCGAGCCCGGTCGAGCGCATTCTCGACCGGTACGGGTTCGGCCAGATCGCATCGGCACTGGCCTCGAACCGTAGAGACAAGGCCCTGGAAACCTGCCTGGCGATAGGCTTTTTCGCCGAACCGGGCAATCGGATCATGGACGGTGCGCGCACGCTGGCTGGGTCGCTGCGCGGATCAATGCGGGTCGCCTTTTACGGCACTGGAGAGGTGTACGGCTTCGCCCGCAGGCTGCTTCCGGTGCGCTCGGAGCAGGTGGCGGGGATCGTCGACGGCGACCCCGCGCGTTTGGGAATGGACGTCGACGGGCACAAGGTGCGGCCGCCGGGCGACCTTCCCGGGATGGGAGCCGGCATCCTGATCCTCTGCAGCCTGGGATCGGCGGACCGGATGGCCGACGCCGCCCGCGCGTGTGGGTATGGCGGGAAGGTGTTCACCTTCCGCCAGCTTCTCGATCTGGTGTGCATAGCGGCAGATGGCGAATTTCCTTCCTGGTGATCGCCAAGTCCCGGTTGGGGACGCGGATCCGCCGACGGCAGCCCGGTCCCGGTGTTAAGAAGGGTGAGAGCGGGTGGCGATCCGCGCTATCCTGGCCCCCGTCCCGGTGGAGCGAAGGCACAAGGCGCAGGCGCGATGTACAACCCGATGGAACTGACCGGCCGCCATATTTTGGTGACCGGCGCGTCGGCCGGCATCGGCCGCGCGACGGCGGTGGTGCTGGCTAAGCTGGGCGCCACTCTGACCGTGGGCGGGCGCGACGAGGGGCGGCTGCAGGCCCTGCTGGCGGAGCTGGAGGGAACCGGGCACCGCGCCGCCGCCTTCGACCTGTCCACCATCGACGCCATCCCGGACTGGGTGAAGCAGGTGGCGGCCGCCGGCGGGCCGCTGCACGGCATCGCGCACTGCGCCGGCATCCAGACGCTGCGGCCGATCCGCATCTTCAACCAGGACTTCTTCGACGAGGTCATGCGGGTCAACCTGGGCGCCAGCCTGGCCCTGGCCCGCGGCCTGCGCCAGAAGGGGGTGAAGGCGGAGCGCGCGGCCATCGTCTACATCTCCTCCACCGCGGCCACGGCGGCGTCGCCCGCCAACGTCGTCTATGCCGCCGCCAAGGCCGGCATCATCGCCGCCACCAAGGGGCTGTCGGCGGAACTGCTGCCGGACGGCATCCGCGTCAACTGCGTGGTGCCCTCCATCGTCATGACCGAGCTGATCGAGCGCGGCTTCGAGAAGCTGACGCCGGAGCAGATCGAGCACTTGCGGAAGCTGCAGCCTCTGGGCTTCGGCCATGTCGACGACGTCGCGCACGCCATCGCCTTCCTGCTGGCGGAGACCGGGCGCTGGATCACCGGCACCTCGCTGGTGGTCGACGGCGGGCGGACGGCGTGAGCGCCATGGCCGGCCGCCTGCTGCACTTCCGGAGGCCTGCCGCCGAGGACGCGGCCATGCTGCTGGACTGGCGCACCGATCCGGAGATCGCGCGCAACATGTTCAGCGAGGTCGGGTACGACCTGGACCGCCAGCGCGCCTGGCTGGAGTCCGTGTCCGCGCGGGCCGACTACAGCCACTTCCTGATCCTGACGGAGGGGACGCCGATCGGCTATCTCTCCTACTCCGCCATCGACCGCCGCAACCTGCACTGCGTGCCCGGCTTCTATGTCGGCGCGCGCGAGCACCGGGCGCGGGCGGCCGGGTACCTGCACTGGTTCATCATGACCTACGCCTTCGAGCGGCTGGGCATGAACAAGGTCGTCTCGCAGATCATGGACTGCAACCCGCGCATGGTGCGCAGCCTGCGCCTGCTGAAGATGGAGGAGGTGGGCGTCCACCGCCGCCACGTGCTGAAGTCCGACGGGTGGCACGACGTCCACCTGTTCGAACTGCACCGCGAGGTCTGGGAGCGCCAGCCCCAGCCATTCCCGCGCGACGAGATCCTGGCGGCGTTCGAGGAGTAGCGGGCGTGACAGGGACCGCGGACTTCCTGGTCAGCGCCGCGTCCTGACGCGCCTCAGCCCCCGCGGCGCCTGGCCCACTCGCGGCGGTAATGGCCCTGCTGCGGGATCGCGGTGCCGGTCGAGGCGGCCTCCTTCCGGACGGCGAAGACGCTCATGTACATCTGCGCGTCCAGGCCCCCGAAGGAGACGCCCGCGAGCGATCCGGGCCGGTATTCCGCCAGCATCCAGGCGTCGGCATTCCCGCCGTCGCGCGCGGTATGCCGGACGAAGTAGTGGTCCAGCACGGTGAACCCGTTGGCCGCGTAGTAGTCGAAGAACAGCGTCGGCGAGAACTGGTAGAAGCCGTGGTCGACATAGTTGTTCGTCGGCGAGTGGTGCAGGGCGACGCCGCCCACCGCCAGCGCGTCGAAGATGTTGGCGAGCGCGTTCGGCAGGTGGAAGACATGCTCCAGCGTGCCGGCATCGACGACAAGCTGGTAGCCGCCGCCCGTCGCCGCCGCCAGGCCCGGCCGGTTCAGGTCGAACTCGACGTCGCAGCCCTCGTAGGCGGAGGCGTCGACGCTGTGCATCGCGTCGAAGCCCAGGGCCGCGAACAGGTAATGGTCGGAGACGTATCCCCGGGCGCGGCCGTCGGGGTCGAAGGACATGTCCCGGCCCTGCTCGCGCAGGGCGGCGAGCCTCTGCTCCACGGCCGCCTGCCGCGGGCCCAGCGTGGCGGCATAGCCGTAGTCGTCCAGGATCTCCTCCAGCCGCGGGCGGGTCACCTGGACGGACTGGCGTCCGAGGGTGAGGCAGCGCCCGGAGAGCTTCTGCGCGGCGCAGAGCTTCACCAGGTGCCGTGTCGCCGAAGTGCCGATGCCCATTCCCGTCCTTTCCGGCCCTGCCGGCCGCGTGGGGTTCGTCCAGTCTCTAGCCCGCCAGCCGGTCCAGCACCGCCAGCGCCGGCGGTGCCGTGCGGTGCAGGCCCTTGTAGCGCACGACCTCTTCGGGGACCGTGCGCAGGATGCGGGCGAACTGCGCCGCCTCCCCTGGGGCCAGCAGGCCGATCGGGCGCTGGTAGGTGCGGATGGTGAAGAGAACGGCGCCGGTGGCGGGCAGCCGGCGCAGCGTCTGCCGCTCGATGCGCAGGAACAGCCGCTCGCCGGCGTTCTCCGCGGTGATGTCGCCGCGCGGGTCGGTGTGGGCGACCTCCACCGGCTGGAACAGGGCCGGGTCGTCGTTTAGGCTCCAGTTCATGCGCCAGACCGGCCGCTCCGGCGACAGCGCACCGATGAAGCGGTCCACGGGCCGCTGCAGCTTGTCCGGGTAGAGCGCGACCGGGCCGTGGATGGCCGGCATGGCGCGGCCGATCTTCTCCGCCAGGCGCCAGCGGTTGGGAAAGCACAGCACGGCGGCCGCCAGCACCGGCGCCCCGTCGGGGCCGGGAAGCATCAGGCAGAGGTCCTCCGGCACCAGCCGGCCGGCGACCTCCAGCGGCGGTGCCGCGGGGCCCGCCAGGTCCCACGCCTCCCCCGTCGCGCGGTTGGCGAGGCGGGCGCCGTCGCGGGCGAACAGGCCGGGGAAGCGGGCAGGCAGGTGGTCGCCCAGCATGCCTAGCAGCTCCGCGCCGGCGTCCTCCGAGCCCGGCAGCGCCGCGTAGACGGCGTCGCGGCTCTCCGCCAGCAGGCGCCGCCGCTCCGCCATCAGGGCCGGATAGGTGTCGTCGATCTCGATCCAGTCGGCGGGATCGAGGTTCAGCAGGCCCATGGCCATGCGGTAGTCGGCGCCGTCGAACGGCCAGCAGGGCCGCTCCGGCGGGAAGGTCGGGGCCATGGCGTCAGACTTCCAGCGGCGCGAAATCCTCGGCCAGCTCGTGCAGCTCCGGCCGCGCGATGGGTCCGACCTCGGCGATCAGGGTCCCCCAGGACCAGCCCACCCCGAAGCCCGCCATCATCAGCCGCATCGGCTTCTCCGCCAGCGCGTCGCCCAGCCGGTGGCAGACGGCCAGCGGGATGGAGGCGGAGCTGGTGTTGCCGAACTTCTCCATGTCGATGATGTAGCGCTCCGGCGCGAAGCCGACCTTCTTGCGGATGTGCTCCAGCATCATGCGGTTGGCCTGGTGCGGCACCACCATGTCGATGTCGTCCACACCCAGGCCCGCATGCTCCAGCGCGTCGCGGAACAGCGGCGGCACGGCGCGCAGCGTGAAGGAGAAGACCTCCGCCCCGTTCAGGGTCAGCCGGGAGTCGCGGCGCAGGCGCGCCTCCTCCTCCGGCGTGCGGGGCTCCAAGCCCGGGATCAGGCAGTCGCGCTTGCCGCCGGCCTTGACGAAGATGTGGCGGGCGCCGGCGCCGTCGGTGCCGACGATGGCGTGCATGGGCGGCGCGTCCGGGTCCACCTCCAGCGCCACCGCCGATCCGGCGTCGCCGAACAGCGGCAGGGTGGCTCGGTCCTCGGGGTGCAGGTAGCGGGCGGACACGTCGCCGGCCAGCACCAGCGCGCGCCGCGCGGTGGAGCCGCCCAGCAGCTTCGAGGCGATCCAGGCGCCGTAGACGAAGCCGGAGCAGCCCAGCGGCACGTCGAAGCAGGCGGCCGAGGTCGGCAGGCCCAGCCGGCGCTGGATGACCGCGGCGGTGACGGGCAGCACGTAGTCGGCGTCCTGGCTGACGAAGACCAGCACGTCGATGGACTTCGGGTCCCAGTCGAGCTGGCGGATCAGCCCCTCGGCGGCGGCCGTGCACATGTCGGACGCGCACCAGGGCTCTGGCAGCAGGCGCCGCTCGTGCACGCCGATGGTGGCGTAGAGCTTCTGCGCCTCCTCCGGCGTGAAGATGCCGGGCTCCTCCACGTAGGAATGGCGCTGCTTCGGGACGACCGCGCGGAAGCCCCTGATCCTCACGCCCTCGATGATCGCTTTCACCGGTACTACCCCATAGGTCCAGGCTTGCCGCCCATCCTACGACAGGCCGCGGCCCCAGAGGAATGGGCCAGAGGAATGGAAATGCCTCGCCGCCCGCGGTCAGCCCGGCCGCAATGCGCGGCCCGGGCGCCGGCGGGGCGACAGCAGCTCCTCGCGCGTGCGCCGGACCGCCGTGCCCGGCACCTCCGTCCAGGGGCCGACGGCGTCGCCCATCAGGAAGTCGAAGGCGGCCCCCTGCTCGGTCGCGGCGAACCCGGCGTCGGCCTCGTCCAGGTAGGTCAGCATGTGCAGCTTGTGCGCCGCCGCGCAGAAGCGGGCCAGTTCGTAGCGGTGCCGCTGCGCCTCGCCCGGCGCGTGCGGCAGGCCGACCCCGACCGCCCTGACCCCCGCCGCCGCGAAGGCGGCCATGTCGGCCGTCTCCAGGTCGGCGCGCGCCAGCACCGCGCGGCAGTGCGGCTTCAGCACGTTGACGAACTCGATGAGGCGGCTGGCGGGAATGCCGACGGGCAGGTCCTTCAGCGCGATTGCCAGCAGCCCGGCGAGCGGGCGCGGGACCATGCGCAGCAGCTGAAGGTATTGCCGCCGGCGCCCCAGCACGGCCATCGTCTCGAAATGCACCGGCACGGTGACCATCAGCCGGAACTTGTTGGCGACGAGCTCGTGGAGCATGGAGACGCTGTGGCTGAGGATCTCCACGTCCAGGTCGACGATGGCCTCCGGGTCGGAGGCGTCCCTGAGGACGTCGTAGCCCCACAGCACCGTGCCGGAGGGATGCCGGCGCATCGGCCGGCAATGGTAGGTCGAGACGACCTCGTGCCGCGCGTCCCAGACCGGCCGGTAGCGGAACGCGATGGGCTCGCACTCCACGTCCTCGAAGTTCCAGCCCAGATGCTTCGGCGCGCGCTGCCGGGAGGCGTCGGCTGCGGCCAGGGCGGCGCGCCCGGCCGCAGCCGCGCCGTCGGCCTCCTGGAAGGTGCCGAGGGCGGTGGAGAGCAGCGACGGCAGCGAATGGCTCTCCACCTTCAGCGTGCCGTCCGCCTCCAGCACCACCGTCTCGACGACGACCGAGGCCGCGTCGTCGTCGCCCAGCAGCAGCCGGTGCAGCTCCTGCATGATCTTGCCGCAGAAAAGCTGGGCCTCCAGCTTGTTCATGCGGGCGAAGACGACGACGTAGACGTCGCTCCCGTGGCGGAACCAGACGTCCTCCGGCCCGAGATGCTGCTTCAGCAACCGCTCCACCAGCTGTTGGATACGCAGCTCAGCCACCGCCCAGCGCGACGCCAGCTTCTGCCTGACCGCGGACAGGCCGATCAGGTGGAAGCACCCGGTAGAGAAGGTCGTCTGGCCATTGACGATGGCGCGGAGGCGGCTGCGGGCCTCCTCCGTGTCCAGGCTGGTCCGGACCGATTTCGCCGTCGCCGATACAGGCGACGCGGGCCGAGGGGGCGGGTCGTCCTCCCGCAGGGGAGAGACGAGGCGGGCGAGCCAGCGTCCCAGGGACATGACAGAACACTCGGGCTGAAGGATCGGCGACTCCGTCAGCATAGATCATCCAGTGCTAATGGGGTACCCCGAATAGTATATGGTTAACGGATGATTTACCACCCGACGATCCGTGAACCCGTCTGGGGCCCGCGGGGGTGCCGGCGCGGGGGTGCGGCCCCGATCCCCAACCGGAAGGAGTGCCCTGGCGCAGGAGCGGTAATCGTGCGTTAACGTACTGATCGGCAGGGCGCTCCTGTGCTTGATGGCGGCCGGTGGATATCGGGGGCAAGGCCAAGACGATGGATCGGTGCGTACTGGAGGTTGCAGGCAGGGATGCGGGGGTCCTGGTTCGGGACGGGGCGGGCTACCGGTTCTTCGCGGCGGGAAACGAGGCGGGCAAGCTGGACGGCCGCACCTTCCCGTCCATCCGCAAGGCCGAGAGCGAGGTGCGCCGCCTGATGATGGCCGTGGACTGGCAGGGCCCGCCCCGCCCCTGGCTCCGCCTGTCGTCATAGGGCTCCTGGATTAGCCGTTAGAGGTGATGGACCGCCGGGGCCGGCGTGTCCGACACTCGGGAGGAGGCTTCCACGACCCGGCGGCCGCATGCGGAGGGTGTGTCATTGGGCGAACGTCGCTCCAGTGATCAGGCGGTCATGGAGCCGAAGGATCTGCTGATCACGGACGAGCTGCGGCGGCGGCCTGCCCGCGAGCCGGATCTCGAGCGGGAGGCGGCGGCGATCCAGGACCTCTCGGCGCTCATGCTGGCCTCGCCGAACGCCGCGGTCGGGCGCTTCGTGGAACTGGCCCTGGACCTCTGCGGAGCCGGGTCGGCCGGGATCAGCCTGCTCGACCACCAGGAGGACGGCCAGCCCATCTTCCGGTGGGTGGCGCTGGCCGGGCGGTTCGCCTCCTTTGTGGGCGGCACCACGCCCCGCTTCCACAGCCCCTGCGGCCTCTGCCTCGACGCCGGCGAAACCATCCTGCTGAGCGCCCCGGCGCGGGTCTTCGAGTATTTCAACGAGGCGCCGGACCGCATCGTCGAGGGGGTGATCGTCCCCATCTACGACATCCGCCGCCAACCGCTGGGCACGATCTGGATAGCCGCGCACGAGGGCACCCGGCTCTTCGACGCCGAGGACGCGCGCGTCCTGGAACAGCTCGCGATCCATCTGG
>DASPKT010000100.1:0-6897 GCA_035627915.1 Azospirillaceae bacterium | reverse complement strand
AGGGGATCGGCATCCGCCGCGTCGTCGGCGCCAGCGCGCCGCAGGTGGCGCTGCTGCTGGTGGGGCAGTTCACCCGGCCGGTTCTGCTGGCGAACCTGGTGGCGTGGCCGGCCGCCTGGTGGCTGCTGTCGCGCTGGTTGGAGCAGTACGCGGTGCGCATCGAGATGACGCCCCTGCCCTTCCTGGCGGCGGGGTTGGGCGCGCTGGCCCTGGCCGCGCTGGTCGTGCTGGTCCACGCGCTGCGCGTGGCGGCCGCCCCGCCGGTGGCGGCGTTGCGCCACGAGTGAGGGCTCACGCCTGCGGCACCCACTGCTGCAGGCGCCCGCCGACGCGCACCGGTTCCGCCCGCTTGGCGAGGCCGGTGCGGTCGTCGGTCTCCACGAAGACGCCGCAGACGGTCACCGTGGCGTCGTTCTCCGCCGGGGTCAGCCGCTCGGCCGGAAGCTTGCGCGCCATGCGGAAGACCGCCGCCTCCTTCTTCATGCCGATGACGCTGTCATAGTCGCCGCACATGCCGGCGTCTGACTGGAAGGCGGTGCCGGCGGTCAGGATCTGGGTGTCGGCGGTCGGCGTGTGGGTGTGGGTGCCCACGACCAGGCTGACCCGCCCGTCGCAGACATGGCCGATGCCCATCTTCTCCGACGTCGCCTCGCCGTGCACGTCGAGGATGGCGGCATCCACCCCGCCCGGGCCCATGCGGTACTGGCGCAGCACCTTCTCCACCGCGGCGAAGGGGTCGTCCAGCGGGTCCATGAACAGCCGCGTCATGACGTTCATGACCAGCACCTTGCGCCGCCCGTCGCGGGTCGGCAGCACGGTGGCGCCGCGCCCGGGCGTGCCCTCCGGATAATTCAGCGGGCGCAGCAGGTTGGGCATCCGGTCGATCTGGCCGACCAGCTCCTTCTGGTCCCAGACGTGGTTGCCCGTGGTGATGCAGTCGGCGCCGGCCTCGAAGAATTCCTTGGCGATCTTCTCGGTGATGCCGAAGCCGCCGGCCGCGTTCTCCCCGTTGATGACGGTGAAGTCGAGCTTGAGCGTCCGGCGCAGCTCCGGCAGGTGGCGCAGCACGCCGTCGCGGCCGCTGCGGCCCACCACGTCGCCGAGAAACAGGATGCGCATCGGTCCACTCCACGAAGTCCCGGGCGCATGGCGCGCCCCGTCTCAAGACCTGAGCGCATATCACCCGGTCTCAGAATTTGAGCGCATAGCGCTCGGTGACGATCCAGTCCAGCGGCTGGTCATACGCGTCGCGCGGGACCGCCGCCACTTCCTGGCCGGCATAGCCGACCCCCGCGGCCGTCGCCGGCCCGCCGCGGTGCAGCCGCTCCAGCGTGCGGTCGTAGAAGCCGCCGCCGTAGCCCAGCCGGTAGCCGGCCCGGTCGAAGGCCAGCAGCGGCACCAGCAGCAGGTCCGGCCGCACCTCCGGCGCCGCCGCATCCGGCTCCGGTATGCCGAGGGCGCCCGGCGCCACAGCGTCCCCGGGCGCCCAGCGCCGGAACAGCAGCGGCTCGCCCTTGCGGACCACGACCGGAAGCGCGCAGGCGTGCCCGCGCGCCGCCAGCGCCCCCAACAACGGCCGCACGTCCAGTTCATCCCCGATAGGCCAGTATCCGGCGACCGTTGCGCCTGCGGAAAGACCGCCGAACTCTGCCAGGAAGCACGCCGCCAGCGCCTCGCCGGCGCCAGCTGACGGAAGCGCCGCGCGCACCGCCCGCGCCGCCGCCCGCGCCGCCTTCTTGGCTTCGCGCAGGGTGTCCGGGTCGTTCGGTGGAGTCATGGACGGAAAGAAGGGTGGAAGGAAGCCACATCGGCCGTTGGTATTGCGAATCCTCCGCGGCCTGCCATGGCAGGTGGGCGCCATGTGTCCGACACCACGGTGTCGGCAGGGACGGCTCCCTAGAGGATGGGTATCGGCCCCGGGGATTGTGCGACCTGACGCACCGCGCAGCCCCTTCCGGACCCTAATTTAGGCACGCTCGAGGCGGGCTGCAATGTCCTCGATGCGCTTTGCCAGATTGTCCACGGCGGACACCACCGCCTCCCCTTCCGACGGGGTGGCCGGACCTTGCGCCGGGGCCGCCGCGGGGGCGCCGCGGCGGGCGCCGAGCTGGGCCGAGCGCAGCTCGAAGATCTCGTCCGCCAGCACCAGGCTGGTCAGCACCAGCAGCTGCGCCTCGCTGCCGGCGGCGGCGCCGGAGGCGATCTCCTTCAGCCGGGCGTCGACGTAGGCGCCGAGCTCGCGCAGGCGCTGCTCCTGCCCGTCCTCGCAGGCCAGCGGGTAGGTCCGCCCGTTCAGGGTGATTTCGACCCGAGCCATTCCGTCACTCCTCCAGCACGCCGCGCAGCCGGTCGATCGCCCCGTCGAGCCGCGCCGACACCATGTCGGCGGCCTGCCTGGCCGCCGCCTCCCCGGCCTTCGCCTCGGCCAGCGCGCGTTCCAGCGCGGCGCGGTCCGCGCCGTCGCGCTCGAGCCGGCGGGCAAGGGCCTGGTCCAGCGTTTCGATGGCCTGGGCGAGGCGGGCGAGGGCGTCGGTCAATCGGTCCATGGGGTCGGGAGGGGCCGCGGCAAACCGCGTCATTTCGCAAAGCAGCACAGTACGGGCGGGCCGGAGCCGCCGTCAACTGATCGGGAGGGCGGAGCGGCGGGACGGCGCCCCTCACCCGCCCCCCCTTCCTGGCGACGCCGGAAGGCCTGGAAAAGGGCCGCCGCCGTGCGCCGGATGCGGCCCCGTTACGCGCCCTGGGACCCTTGACGCGTGCGGGCCCGCCCGGCATGGTGCGCGCCGCCGCGGGCAGCCAGGATTCGCGCCCGCGCCCGGCGTTTGCGCGCCCGTCCGAATTCGGTTTCGAAAGGCCAGTCCATGTCCACCTCCACCGCCAACGGACCCTCCACCGGGGATGTGACGCACGCCGCGATGGCGAACGCGATCCGCGCCCTCTCCATGGATGCGGTCGAGGCGGCCAAGTCCGGCCATCCCGGCATGCCGATGGGCATGGCGGACGTGGCGACGGTGCTCTACACCCGCTTCCTGAAGCACGACCCGAAGCGCCCGAACTGGGCCGACCGCGACCGCTTCGTGCTGTCGGCGGGCCACGGCTCGATGCTGCTGTACTCGCTGATGTACCTGACCGGCTACGACGACATGCCGCTGGAGCAGCTGAAGCGCTTCCGGCAGGTCGGCAGCCGCACCGCCGGCCACCCGGAGTTCGGCCTCGCCCGCGGCATCGAGACGACGACCGGCCCGCTGGGCCAGGGTCTCGCCACCGCGGTCGGCATGGCGCTGGCGGAGCGGGTGCTGAACGCCCGCTTCGGCGACGACCTGGTGGACCACTACACCTACGTCATCGCGTCCGACGGCGACCTGATGGAGGGCGTCAGCCACGAGGCCGCGTCGCTGGCCGGCCACCTGGGCCTGGGCAAGCTGATCGTGCTGTGGGACGACAACAAGATCAGCATCGACGGCCCGACCTCGCTCAGCTTCACCGACGACACCGCCAACCGCTTCCGCGCCTACGGCTGGGAGGTGCGCGAGATCGACGGGCACGACCCCGCGATGATCGCCACCGCCATCGAGTACGCGCGCACCACCGACGCCCCGTCGCTGATCGCCTGCCGGACCACCATCGGCTACGGCGCCCCGACCAAGGCCGGCACCTCGGGCTCCCACGGCTCGCCGCTGGGTGCGGACGAGATCCGGGGTGCGCGCGAGAAGCTGGGCTGGCCGCACGAGCCCTTCGTGGTGCCGGACGAGATCCTGGCCGCCTGGCGCGCCACCACCGAGCGCGGCTACAAGGCCGCCGACGCCTGGGTGAAGCGGCTGGCCGCCAGCCCGCAGCGCCTTCCCTTCAAGGCCGCGGTCGCCGGCGAGGCGCCTGCCGAACTGGACGGCGTGATCGAGGAGATCAAGCGCAGGACCTCGGCGGAGAAGCCGTCGGTCGCCACCCGCGTCGCCTCCGGCTCGGTGCTGGACGCGCTGCTGCCCGTGGTGCCGGAGCTGCTGGGCGGCTCGGCCGACCTGACGCCCTCGAACAACACCAAGGTCAAGAACACCGGCGCGGTGCAGCGCGGCAGCTACGGCGGCCGCTATGTCCACTACGGCGTGCGCGAGCATGCCATGGCGGCCTGCATGAACGGCCTGGCGCTGCACGGGGGCGTGATTCCCTACGGCGGCACCTTCCTGACCTTCGCCGACTACTGCCGCCCCTCCATCCGCCTGTCGGCCCTGATGAAGCAGCGCGTCGTCTACGTCATGACGCACGACAGCATCGGCCTGGGCGAGGACGGCCCGACCCACCAGCCGGTGGAGCACATGGCGGCGCTGCGCGCCATCCCGAACCTGATGGTGTTCCGCCCCGCCGACCAGGTGGAGACGGCGGAGTGCTGGCAGCTGGCGCTGAAGACGAAGGACCGGCCGTCGCTGCTGGCGCTGACCCGCCAGAACCTGGCCACCGTGCGCGACCAGCACACCTCGGAGAACCTGTCGGCCCGCGGCGCCTACGTGCTGCGCGAGGCGGACGGCGAGCGCAAGGTGACCCTCCTCGCCACCGGCTCGGAGGTCGAGATCGCGGTGCAGGCGCGCGAGCTGCTGCAGAAGGACGGCATCGGCACCGCCGTCGTCTCCATGCCCAGCTGGGAGCTGTTCGCCGAGCAGGACGACGCCTACCGCGCCCAGGTCCTGGGCCGCGGCACCGTGCGCGTCGGCGTGGAGGCGATGGTCCGCCTCGGCTGGGACCGCTGGATCGGCGAGGACGGCGTATTCGTCGGCATGCCCGGCTTCGGCGAGTCCGGCCCCTACAAGGAGCTGTACCGGCACTTTGGCATTACCGCCGAGAAAGTCGCCGAGGCGGCGCGGGCCAAGCTGTAAGAAACCAATCCTGACCCCGGGCGGCCGCCGGCCCAGGACGGGCGGCGGCCGGCCCAACCAAGAAAGTCGGAGGACAAGGCAATGGCAGTTCGTGTTGCGATCAACGGGTTCGGCCGCATCGGCCGCCTGGTGCTGCGCGCCATCTACGAGTCGGGCCGGAAGGACGTCGAGGTGGTCGCGATCAACGACCTCGCCGACGCCAAGACCAACGCCCACCTCCTGAAGTACGACAGCGTGCACGGCCGCTTCCCCGGCACGGTCGAGGTCGTGGACGGCAACCTCGTCGTCAACGGCCACACGATCAAGGTCGTGCAGCAGCGCGACCCCGCCCAGCTGCCCTGGGGCGACCTGGGCGTCGAGGTGGCGATGGAGTGCTCCGGCATCTTCACCAAGCGCGACGACGCCGCCAAGCACCTGACCGCCGGCGCCAAGAAGGTGCTGATCTCGGCCCCCGCCACCGACGAGGACCTGACGGTCGTCTACGGCGTCAACCACGACAAGCTGACGGCCGAGCACCGAATCGTCTCCAACGCCAGCTGCACCACCAACTGCCTGGCCCCGGTCGCCTTCGTGCTGCACAACGCGGTCGGCATCGACCACGGCTACATGACGACGATCCACAGCTACACGGGCGACCAGAACACGGTCGACACCATGCACAAGGACCTGCACCGCGCCCGCGCGGCGGCCCTGAACATGATCCCGACCTCCACCGGCGCCGCCAAGGCCGTCGGCAAGGTGCTGCCGGAGCTGAAGGGCAAGCTGGACGGCACCGCCATCCGCGTGCCGACCCCGAACGTCTCCGTCGTGGACTTCAAGTTCGTCGCCAAGCGCGAGACCTCGGCCGAGGAGATCTCCAAGCTGATCCGCGACGCCGCCGCCGGCCCGCTGAAGGGCGTGCTGGGGTGCTACGACGAGCCGCTGGTCTCCACCGACTTCAACCACGACGCCCGCTCCTCCATCTTCGCGCTGAACGAGACGAAGGTGATCGAGGGCCGGTTCGTGCGCGTCATGAGCTGGTACGACAACGAGTGGGGCTTCTCCAACCGCATGAGCGACACCGCCGTCGCCATGGCGAAGCTGGGCTGAGCCTCGTTTCCATAGCGGAACGAAGAGGGGCGCCCCGGGAGACCGGGGCGCCCTTTTTGCGTTCCGGGGGCTATTCGTCCGTTTCCAGGCGCCGCAGCGCCGCTTCGCAGGCGCGCCGCAGTGCGGGCAGTTCGTTCTGGACGGTTTCCCAGACGATCCCGTGGTCCACGGTCTCATAACCGTGCCGCAGGTGGTTGCCCATGCCCTCACATCCCGCCAGGGGATTTCCGGCGCGTCCTGCTCGGCATCGGCGCCCAGCTTCACCGCCGCCTCGCTGATGATCGCCAGACAGCGCTCGACCGCGAGCAGGCGCATCTCGTCCCGCACCAGCCCGTCCAGGGAAATGCCCGCCACGAACCGGTCGATCCGGTCGATGTTGGCGAGGATGTCCAGGTAGCGGCGGCGCCTGTGCCTAGAAGGCATCCACGGCCTCGCGCTCGATCTCGGGGCGCAGCCGGGGGCGCAGGGCGCGGCGGTTCACCATGTCGACCGGCCCGCCCACGATTTCTCCCAGCCGGCGGCCGAGGGCGGCGTAGCCGATGAGGCCGAGGCGCGCGTCAGGCGCCAGCGTCACCAGCACGTCCACGTCGCTGTCGGGCCCCGCCTCGCCGCGTGCGAGCGAGCCGAAGACGGCGGCATGCGCCACGCCGCGGGACCGCAGTTCCGCCGCATGGCTCCGCAACCGGGAGAGAACGTCGTCGAGCGTCAGCATGGTGCCAGGATAACACCGTACGGAGCCGCCCGGAACGCACCCTGGCGTCCCCGCCCGCGCCGTGGCATGACACCGCCCATGACCCGCGCCGTCCTCGTCCATGCCCTGCCCGACGCGCTCGCCGCCCTGGAGGCGGCCGGCGGGGCGGAGGTGCTGCTGGCGAGTGCGGCCGGCGCGGCGGGATACGCCGGGGCCGGCTGGTGGGTGGAGCTGGCGGCGTTGGCGCGGGCG
>DASPKT010000099.1:0-9569 GCA_035627915.1 Azospirillaceae bacterium | reverse complement strand
GGACCGGCCGCTGGGCGACCGCGTCGGTCGGCACCACGCTCGCCACGATGCAGCGCGCGCTCCTCCCCGTGCACGGCTGCGCCACCGCCAACGCCCACCGCCTCCGGGCCGCCGCCGCGTCGCAGCGCTGACGGTCCCCGGCGGATGGGCCCGAGTGCCGCGGGAGAGAGGATCCCGGAGGAGAGGCCGCTTCTCAGCCGTGGCCCCCGACCGTCCCGCCGCGCGGTACCGCGCCGGGGCAGGGCGGGGCGCCGGGGCGTGGCGGGCAGGCGATGCGGACGGCGCCGGGAAGGACGCGGAAGCGCGCGGGGGTCGCGGTGGTCAGCTCGCCGTCGGTGTTGACCGGGAGCGGGCGCCGGGTGGCCACCTCGACCTCGGTGCAGTCCCAGACATGGACGTTCTCCCAGCGTCCGTGCCGCCCGCTGCGGAAGGCCGGGTAGAGCAGCGGCAGCTCCCACCATCCCCGCACGTCGATGCTGTAGACGTCCAGCCTGCCGTCGTCGACCGCGGCGTCCTCCTCCACCGTCATGCCGCCGCCGTAGTGGCGCCCGTTCCCGATCCCGACCTGGACCGACTTGACCCGGTGGACCACCCCGCCGATGCGGATGTCGGCGCGGAAGGGGCGCAGGCGCTTCAGGACGCGGAAGCCCGCGATCGCATAGCCGAGGACGCCCCAGCGGGCCTTCATCTCGCGGGTCAGCTCGCGGGCGAGGTCGACGCTGAGGCCGATGCTGGCGACGTTGAAGAAATGGACCCCGTTGACCTCGCCGACGTCGACCGGGCGCGGGTCGGCGGTGGCGGCGATCCTGGCCGCCTCCAGCGGGTCGGCCGGGATGCCCAGGGTGCGCGCGAGGTCGTTCGCCGTGCCGAGGGGCAGGATGCCGAGCGGCAGGCCGGTGTCGATGAGACCGGGGAGGGCGGCGTTCAGGGTCCCGTCGCCGCCGCCGACCACCACCAGGTCGACGGCGCCCGCATGGGCGCGGATGGTCGCCGCCATCTCGTCGCGCCCGCCGGCGCTGGCGTACTGCACCACGAGGCCGTTCTCCCGCATCACGCCGGCGATCGCGTCGGCATCGCCGCCGCCGCCCCGGGCGCGGGGGTTGACGATCAGGAGGCAGCGCCGCTGCGCCCCGGCCTGCGGCGGACGCGCGGGTGAGGCCTGCGGCATTCCGGACATCTCCACGACTGCTCCACGACTGCATGGACGGACAACAGCCCGGCGCGGGGAAATGGTGCCGCGAGACTGTTCCGGCAGCACGGGTTCGCCGTGCCCCCACCTGCTGGCCGGATGGCCGGGGAGAGGCGGCGGCCCGCCCGGGCGGGAACGATCCGGCCTCCCATCGATTGATGGAGGAGCCAACCGACAGGAACCGCCCAGGACATGACCGACCAGCCTCCCGCCGCCAGCGGCGACAGCCCGACGGACAACGCCAAAGGCACGCTCGTCATCATCGGCGGGCACGAGGACCGACGGGACGAGCGCGTGATCCTGCGCGAGTTCGCGCGCCTGCTGAAGGGCGGCAGGAGGGTCATCCTCTCCACCGTGGCCTCGCACGAGCCCAAGGGCTATTTCGACGATTACCGCCGGGCCTTCGACGACCTGGGCGTCCGCGACCTGACGGAACTCTACATCGGGGACCGCGCCGAGGCCCGGGACGAGGACACCCTGCGCGACCTGGAGAAGGCGGACGGCGTCTTCTTCTCCGGCGGCGACCAGCTGCGCATCCACCGGCAGATCGGCGGGACGCCGGTGGAGAAGCTGGTGCGCGAGATCCACCGGCGGGGCGGCGTCGTGGCCGGCACCTCGGCCGGGGCGGCCGCCATGGGCGACCTGATGCTGGTGGACGGCGCCAGCGGCGAGAGCAACCGCATCGGCGACGTCAGCATGGAGCCGGGGCTGGGGCTGCTGCACGGCGCCATCGTCGACCAGCACTTCGCCCAGCGCGGCCGCATCGGCCGCCTTCTGGGCGCCCTGGCGATGCACCCGGAGATGCTCGGCATCGGCATCGACGAGGATACGGCCATCGTCGTCTCCGGCGACAGCTTCCGCGTGGTCGGCAGCGGCGCCGTGTACGTCGTCGACGGGCAGGGCGTCACCGGGACGAACCTGGAGTCCGACCGCAAGGACCGGATGCTGTCGATGGTCGACGTGCGCCTGCACGTGCTGAGCCACGGCGAGCGGTTCGATCTCGCGGCGCGGCGCCCTTCCGCCGTCCCCGACGTGCGCGAGAGCCACGACGCCGAACTCAAGGCCCAGGGCCTCGACCCGGCCGGGAGCGCGGACGACGCCGGCGCGCCGGGCGGCCTGTCGGAGGCGGCGAAGGCGCTGCGCGCCGTCGACGGGCAGGACCCGGCGGCGCGGCAGGACAGGGAGGATGGGCGTTCCGGCCGCCAGGAGCGGGCCATGCAGGCCTCCAAGCGCATCGCGCTGGTGGCGCACGACGCCAAGAAGGACGAGCTGCTGGAATGGGTGCGGCACAATGAGAAGACGCTGGCGGCGCACCGTCTCTGGTCGACCGGGACGACCGGCGAGGCGATCACGGAGGCCTGCCCGAAGCTGGACGTCACCGCCCTGAAGTCAGGCCCGCTCGGCGGCGACCAGCAGATCGGGGCCCGCATCGCCGAGGGCGACATCGACGTGCTGGTCTTCTTCATCGACCCGCTCGCCGCCCAGCCGCACGAGGCCGACGTGCAGGGGCTCGTGCGCCTTTCCACCCTCTACAACGTGGCCCTGGCGACGAACCGCACCTCGGCCGACTTCCTCATCACCTCTCCCCTGTTCACGCAAGATTTCGCCCCCGCCGGCACGGGGGAGGGGAAGGCCTGACGCTGCTGGGCGGGAGACGGCCGGGGCCTTCTGCAATCCCGGCCGGACCGCCTCAGGAGGCCGGGGCCGGCGGTGCCGGGAAGGCCGCCTTGCTTGCGGCCTGGTAGTCGGTCACCGCCGCGTCATGCTCGGCCCGGAGCCGGGCGTACTCGGCGACGTCGCCGACGGCCGCGCGCAGCGCGACGCTGAGCGCGGCGATCCGGGCGCTCGACGCGTCGAGCCGCTGCTGCAGTGCCGGGTCCAGGGGGCGGTAGACCGGCAGCGGGGTCTGGCCGCCTTCCTCGGCCGCCGCCCCGGCTGGCAGGACAGCGCCGGCCAGCAGGATGGCCACGAGGGCGATGGTGGAAGCGGCGGGTTTGTGGGCGCGGGTCATCCTGGATCCTTAGTCCTGGCAGCCGGGGCTTCCCGGCCGGGTTCCGCTCCCCTGCGCCGGCGGCGTCGGGAACGGTCGTCTCATGCGCGTGCCGCCGCGTGCGGAAATGAAAAGGGCGGCGGCATGGGTCCCATGCCGCCGCCCGTTCCGGTACCCGACGCGGTCAGAGCGCGCGGAGGTTCGCCGCGGACGACTTGCCCTTGCGAGCATCGTGCTCGAGGTCGAAGCTGAGCTTCTGGCCTTCGTTCAGGCCGTGCAGCCCGGCGCGCTCGACGGCGGAGACGTGCACGAAGACGTCGGCGGAGCCATCCTCGGGCTGGATGAAGCCGAAGCCCTTGGCGAGGTTGAACCACTTGACGGTGCCGATGGACATGGAAATCTCCTGGGATCGTTCCCGTTCGGAGTTGCCCGGCGCGGAAATGCGCAACGGGCATCAAAGTCACGACGGGTAAGGTCCGGCGAGGCCGGTCGGAAGCCCAGAAGCAAGTTCGATAATAGATATATGGGGATTAGGCGGATCGATTGCAAGACAGCCGGGCACCCCAGCGGCGGAAATCGCGCGTGGATAGCCGCCTTCTGCGGAAATCTATTGGCCGCTGCGGCCTGACGTCTGCCATCGGCGCGTTATGTCATGTGGATGGCCGCACCACCGGCCGGCCAGTCCATGGTGCGGTGCCGCGTGGCTTGGAAAGCTGGCCGCCGATGGCTTCTCCCACCGTTCCCGGCGAACCGGGGCAAGGCGGCGCCAGGGCGCCCCCGGTCCATGTCCTTGTCGTCGACGACGAGGCCCTGATCGTGCTGGCGATGCGGGCGGACCTGGAGCGTCATGGCTACCGGGTCACGATGGCCTTCGACGGGGCAAGAGCCCTGGCGGCCTTCGACAAGGACCCGGCGGATGCCGTGGTGACCGATTTCCGGATGCCGGGAATGACGGGACTGGAGCTGATCGGGCTGCTCCGGCAGCGCCGACACCCCGGCTGCCCGCCCTGGTCGTGACCGGCTACGCTCCCGACGCGGCCGGACTGGGACCGATGGGCCGGATCCCGGTCGTGGGCAAGCCCGTCGACCCCCAGGTGGTCCTCGGGATTCTGGCGGCCTGGTTTCCGGAGGCTGGAAGGCACCGCCGCTGACGCCCCGGGACTGCCCGCGCCCGACCCGGACGCCCGGACCCCCGATCCTAGGCCGGGACCGACACCGTCACCGTCGTGCCCTTCCCGGACGCGATGACCGCCCTGCCGCCGATCTGCCCGGCCAGCGACTCCACCAGCGTCAGGCCGAGCGAGCCGGTTCGGCGCCTGGCCGGCAGCCCCACCCCGTCGTCCGCCACCACCAGGCGCAGCACGCTGTCGGAGGTGTAGCGGAACGTCACGGCGACGCGGCCGGTCCGGCCGTCCGGGAAGGCGTACTTCAGCGCGTTCGTCACCGCCTCGTTGACGATCAGGGCGAGCGGGATGGCCGTGTCCGGCCTCAGGAAGGCCTCGTCCGCATCCACCTCCAGGCGTGCCTGCGGGCCGCTCCGGGTCTGGAAGGTCGCCATCAGCTCGTGGCACAGCGTCCGCAGGTAGCCGCCGAACTCGATCTCCTGCACCGCCTGCCCCTCGTGGAGCATCCGGTGGATCTCGCCCATGCGGTCGACGCGGTCGGCGGCGCTGCGCAGCGCCTCCTTCACGGCGGCGTCCCCGTTGACGCCCTCCTGGGCCCGCAGCAGCGACGCCGTCGTCTGCAGCGAGTTCTTGACCCGGTGGTTGACCTCCCGCACCAGCTCGTCCTTGTCGCGCAGCAGCGCGTCCTTGTCCTCCAGCGTCGCGCGCAGGACCCGTTCGATCTCGACGCGGCGTTCCCCTTCGGCGGCGAGCTGGCGGTTGAGCTCGTCCAGCCGCTCGGTGCGCTGGGCCACCCGCCGGTCGAGCTCCTCGTTGACCCGCCGCAGCTCGTCCTCGGCGGCCTTGCGCCGGGTGATGTCGACGAAGGAGGCGAAGTGGTGGACGATCCGGCCGTCCTCACGGACGGGTGCGACGTGATGGAGCACCCACAGCGTCTCGCCGTCCTTCCGGCGCAGCTGGACCTCCCGGATGATCGCCTCGCCGGCGCGCAGCGACAGGTCGATGGCGCGCGCGACCTCCGGATCCGAGTCGGGCCCGGACAGGAAATGGTAGCTCCTGCCGAGGACCTCTTCCGGCGTGTAGCCGCTCATCTTCACGAAGGCGGCGTTGGCGAAGACGATCGGCGTGTGGGGCAGGGCGGGGTCGGCGATCACCATGGGCATCAGGGTCGTCTCGACCGCCACGACGAAGGCGCTTCCGCTCGCCCGCTCCCGTTCGATCTTCTCCTCCGCCCGCTCCTGGGCGGCACTTCTCTGAGGCACGGTGAACCTCCCGGGGAAACCTGGGGGCCGTCCGGACCCCGCAACCTTCCTTCCCAACAATCCGATCGGAATGAACGTCGCGGTCGCCCCGGTGGCGGGGCGGACCCGGATCACGCGGCGGCGGGCACCTCGCCCAGGGCGTCGGCGGTGATGCCCTGGTTCATGGCCCAGATCGCCGCCTGCGTCCGGTTGGCGACGTTGAGCTTGCGCATCAGGCTCTTGAGGTGGACCTTCACCGTCGCCTCGCTGATCCCCAGGGCGTTGCCGATGGCCTTGTTGCTCTCGCCGAGCAGCAGGGCGCGCAGGATCTGCATCTCCCGTCCCGAGAGGCCGTTCGGCCGGCGGACCGCGGCGGCGGACCGTCCGGCCCCCTCCAGCAGCGCCAGCAGGTCCGAGGGAAAGACCTTCTCCCCCATCGCCACCAGCCGCATGGCCTCGCCCAGCGCCTCGGGAGAGCGGTCCTTGCTGAGGCAGCCATGGCCGCCCTCCTCGACCACCGCCAGCAGGCGCTCGGCCGAGGGCGTTCCGGTGAGGTGGATCACGCGCGCGTCAGGCAGGGCTGCGGCCAGGAGGTGCAGCTCCGACTTCAGGTCCTGGGCGTTTCCCGTGTCCAGCAGGACGATCGCCGCGGGCCTGTGGTGCGCCGGATCCCCGAGCCGGGCCAGGGCGGCGCCCACGTTGGACGCTTCCGCGACGATGTGGAAGTCGGGCGGCAGGATGCGGCGGATGCCGGCCCGGAACAGGCTGCACGGGTCCACCACGAGAACTCCCAGTTCGTTCATGTCCAAATCCTCCCGGTCTTCGCCTTCAGGAGCGAAGGAGAAGGACGCTACCATGCAAGATCGCCTGGGGATTTCCCTATTCGGTGCCCAGGCGTTCATTTGGCGACTATTCCAGGATCGCCCGATCGGGGACCGGGACGGCGGCGCGGCCCTTGGCCGTGAGCGCGTAGGCGAGGGGGCCGCCGGCGGGGCGGCCGTCGCCGACCACCCGGATCAGCTCGCGAAAGAGGAGGCTGTCCGCCACGGCCCCCAGGGTCGCGTGCGGGCAGGACAGGCGCAGGCGCGCCGTCAATGCCTCCCGGCTCAGGACCCGCATGCCGTCCCCGGTGAGGTGGAAGAACGCCAGCAGGTCGGCTTCCCCGGCCGACAGCCCGCCGCCGTCCGCTCCGGGCGGCGGCCCTGCAGGGCGCCGGTCCCCCAGGAGGAGGTCACGCACGGCGGCCCAGTCGGCGGCGGCGGCGGCATCGCCGGTCCGCCGCGCCGCGGCCTGGTACAGCCCGGCCTGCGCCGGCGCCCCGTCTCCCCACAAGGTCGCCAAGCCGTTCGCCAGGTGGCGCGCACGGTCGGCGGGCCGCGTCGCCGGGCGGGGCGCGGGTTCGGAGGCGGGCGGCGCTTGCGCCATCGGTTCGGTCATGGTCACGGTCCCCGGGTCGGATGCGGCATCGGATCGGGGACGGTGCCGGACGCGGTCCCGCGCTACCCTCCCGG
This sequence comes from Azospirillaceae bacterium, assembly GCA_035627915.1. GTDB lineage: Bacteria > Pseudomonadota > Alphaproteobacteria > Azospirillales > Azospirillaceae > DASPKT01. Next base: position 2,514 of record DASPKT010000099.1, on the reverse strand, counting down.
CCGATGCCTTCCTTCCCCATATGGGCGTGCGGCGGCCGCCGCACGTCCGCGCATTCAGGGCGGGTGCGACTATTCCGGGTCCGCCTGGTCCGGGTCCGCCTGGGTTGCGCCACGCGCGGCGAGGCAGGCGAGGCCGGTCCGGTGCCGGTGGTCCAGGATGCCCGCGAGCAGGGCGTCGTCCGCGACGGTGTCGAAGGAATGCAGCCCCCGCGCTCGGACGTAGACCGCCAGGGCGGCGTAGCAGAGACCGTCGGGGTAGGCGTCGAGCGCAGCGATGACGGCTGTCGGGTGCATTGGGCGCCTCCGTCTGTCAGGGGCCTTCCGCACGGCACGACAACCGCCGCCGCGCGAAGCCCATGACCCGCAACTGGTCCCGGACACCCGCCTGGGGAAGCGGGCATCCGGGGGAGGGCAACCATCGGGCCGGCGGTGCCGCGGGCTCCTTCGGCTCGGGCCGATCCCGGGGGCGCCCCGCATGGCCGGGTGCGCGGGGGTCGCCATGACCCCGGCGGCCGTGACCGCCGGGAGCAATGCAGTCCAAATCGCAACAGCCGAAATCGCAGGCCTTCAAGGCGCATAATAGTTCCCGGTTTTTATTGGTCGATTTCCATATCAATTGCCTGATGGCCGGCGCATGATCCAGATCGAAGACTGCCGGATATTTCCACCGCTGCGCACCCGCCCGGAGCCCAAGGCCCGGGCGGCGCGTCCAGCATTGCCGGGGCGGTCACCTTGCAGGAGCGGAGTGCATCCATGTCGACGCGAACCACAAGCAGCACGGTCTCCTTCGCGCTGCCCTTCCGCCTGTCGAGCCTCGACGAGACGCTGCCGGCGGGAAACTACACGGTGGAAACCGACGAGGAGCTGGTCGAGGGCGTCTCCTTTCCCGCCTACCGCAGGACGCTGACCGTGATGCTGGTCCCGGATGGGCCGGGGCGGACCGGCGCGCGGGTCGTGCCCGTCGATCCGGAGGAGCTGCGGGAGGCGCTGGACGCCGAATTGCGCTCCCGCGCGGGCGCGGCGTTCCCAACCGTGGCGCCGGCGCAGCGGGCGCAGGGGGGACAGGCATGATCGGCAGGCCGCCGGGCGCCCTGCGCGGGTGCAGGGACGCCGGGGACGAGATGGCGGCCTGGGCGGAACGCCGGGACGCCCGGTTTCCCGGCCAGGCCGGCGCCTGGCAGGATGCCCCGCCCGTCGGGCGCCCGGCGGCCGGACTGACGGCATGGGAGTACCTCATGGTCCCGCGGCCGGCGGCGGACGATGCGGCGCGCGTCGTCGCCGTGCTGAACGCGCTCGGCCGGGAGGGATGGCGGTTCGCGACCTGTCACGCCGCCCCGGCGACGGCCGGCGCCGAGGTCGAAATCCATTTCCTGATGATGCGGCAGGTCCGGCAACGCGCCGATCGGCCGGACGAGGAGCGATCATGACAAAGCCCATCATCCAGGCCGGGACGTGGCAAGGCCGGACATGGTTCGTCCCGCCCGTCGTCATCCCCGCCGTCCTGGCCGTCGGATTCCTCGTCCTGCTGCTGGTCGGCTGAGGCGGCCTGCCGGCTCACAGCCGGCACGCCCCCAGCCCGCAGGCCCAGCCCGCAGGCTCAGCCATGTCCCCGCGGCGGCGCGTCCATGAGGTCGAGCCACTCCCACTCGCGGAGAATGACGATAACTTCCGCCACCGCGGTAGCCAGGGCGGGCAGCCGCTCCCGTCCCGCGCCCATCTCGCGGCCGACGACCCGCTCCACCAGCCCGTTCACCACCGCCGCGCGCGCCTCGGGCGTGCCGCCGCGAAGGTTCCCGGCGAACTGCCGGAGCGCCGCCCGCCGGTCGTCGCCGAGGGCCGGCAGCGCCTCCTCCTCGACCAGGCGGCGCAACTCCTCCTCCAGGGCCGGCCGCTCATCCTGCCCCGCCATCCCGACCTCCCTGGCCCGGCGGCGCACTGCCCGCCCCGAGCCGGGCGAGGTCGTCCAGGACCGACTGGACGAGGCTCCGGCGCCGGGGGTCGCGTCCTTGCGCCGTGTCGGCGAAGAGGCCGATCAGGTAGGCGGCCCGCTCCGCCGCCTCGGGCCAGGTGGCGGCGGGCCGGGCCAGCATGTGCCGCTCCAACGTCTCCTGCCGGTCCTGCAGCGCCGCCTGGTCCGCCTGGACCTCCGCGCGCTCGCGCCGCTCCTCGGTGGCCTTCTGGGCCGCCATGCCCCGATGGCCGTCGAGCTTGGTCGGTTCGCTGTCCATGGCCGGATCTCCGTCGTCGCCTTTGCGGCCGCCGCCCGTGCCGCCGTACCCGGCATATGGGCATGGAGGGCCCTCGGGTCCGGTGCGCAGATGCGCCGCCGGCGACCCTTGCGAGATGCCGGGGACCGCGCGGTCCCGCCGCCCGTGGCATGATCCGGCGCCTTTCCGGGACCCCGCTTCGGACCCGGTGGGCCCAGGTTCACCGAGGGCATGGAACAGGAACTCAATTGCCCGCCTCGCCTTCGCGGAGCGGCGGACGGTCTTCCGGCTTCGCTGCCGCGCCTGC
>DASPKT010000098.1:0-6130 GCA_035627915.1 Azospirillaceae bacterium | reverse complement strand
GGCTGAGCCTGTCGAAGCCCGCACGCCGCCCCCGCTGCCCTTCAGTCGGAGCGGCGCCCCTCAACCCGGATGCCCTGCCGCCCCGCCCTGGACTGCCGTTCCCTCTCCCAGGGGGAGAGGGTCAGGGTGAGGGGGGATGGGGCTTCAGGACCTTCTCCGAGGCGGGGGACAAGCGCCCTATCCTGAGGCGTCTTACCCCTTCTCCCGGCCCTCCGGGCCACCCTCCCCCCATGGGGGAGGGGAAATGCGCGCGGGGGCCGTTGGCGCAAGGCTCTCCAGCCGCCGAGCGTCCGCCCCGCACAAACGCGAAAAGGCCGCCCGGAGGGGCGGCCTTGGTCGCAATCGCAGCGCCGCGGTCGCGGCGCGCGGATTACTTGATCTTGGCTTCCTTGAACGGAACGTGCTTGCGCGCGACCGGGTCGTACTTGTTGAACTCGAGCTTCTCGGTCGTCTTCCGCGGGTTCTTCTTCTTCACGTAGAAGAAGCCGGTGTCGGCGGTGCTCACCAGACGGATCAGCACGGTGTTCTGCTTGGCCATGACCTTCAATCCCAAAATGCGGCCACGACGCGCGGCCAATACATCCCGTTGCCGCCCCTTGGCGGCGTAGCGCGGCAATCTAGCCGCTGCCGCCCGGATGTCAAGTGCCGAAGAGGGCACGCCTCCCCCTCATGACGTCCGGCCGGCACCGCCCTGATACCACCGGCGGCACGCCTCGGGATAGTGCCGTCGTCGCGGCATCCCGGTGCTGCGACGGGGAGAGCGATAGGAAGCCCGTATCGCTGCGATCCGGACTTCCGATTTCCCCTCTGTCTGGAACGGTTCTAATCTCAGGCCCGAGCCCGATCCGGGCCGTGCAGCAGGGGACGCGACGATGGACATCCGGGCGAAAATGGCGGAGGCGGGCATGGGCCGGACCGCGAAGGCGGCGGCGCTGGGCGGGATGAGCCTCGCCTCGGCGGCGCTGGTCCCCCTGGCGGGCATCGCCCCGGCGGTGGCGCTGGGCGGGCTGGCGGCGCTGGCGCTGGCCGGGGCCTGCGTGGCCTTCCTGCCGGAGCCGGTGCCCGCGCGGGTGCGCGCCCGCCGCGGCTGAGACTCAATTCCGACTCAATTTTCCCCGAGCCTCCCGGGCGGGACGGAGGAGGGGGCCGGAATGGGGAAGGGTGCGCGCATCGCGCTGGCGGCTGCCGTGGCGGGACTGTCGGCCTGCGCCTCGGGACCGCGGGCACCCGCGCCGCCGCCCCTCTACGCCGGCGGCGGCAGCGGCAGCAGCCTCGGCAACTATGCCGGCTACCCTACCGGCGAGGCGGTGACGGTGCCCGACGGGCGGCGCTGCGAGCTGTTCCTCTGGGACCGCCCCCTGCCGCCCGGCCACGCGCTGCGCCTGCGCTCCGCCTCCTGCGCGGTGCCGGGGCGGCCCGGGCTCTTCGACCTGGTCGATTTGGGGCGCGAGGTCATCCCCTACGGGGCGAGTCTGGTCCCGGCCCAGCTGGCGGCGATGGCGGCGCCGCTGCCCGCCGATCCGGTGCACCGTGCGGCACCCGCCACCAGGGTCGAGCGGGCGGAGCCCTAACGCGGCCTTACCGCTGCGCCACGTCGCGCTGGCCCTGGGCGAGTGCGCGGCGGTACAGCGCGGGGTCGGCCAGGAGCGCCCGGGCGACCTCCAGGTCCAGGCCGGGCGCGTGCTCCTTCCAGGGGCAGGCCTCGCGCAGGCGGGCCAGCGCCGCCTCGTCGGTCAGCGCCCGGTCGCGCCACATGGCCAGCGTCGAGGCCGGCACGGCCGAGCCCTGGCGCAGCTCCTCCAGCGCCTGCTCCGGCGCCTCGATCCCCCGGCTGGTGCAGACCGTGGGCTGGACGCCCTGGCGGTGCAGCGTGTAGCCGCTGGGGGCGTGGATGCGCGACCAGGTCAGGAACAGCTCCCCCTGGTTGGGCAGGCGGGTGACCGTCTGGACGCTGCCCTTGCCGTAGGAGGAGGCGCCGACCACCACGGCGCGCCCGCTGTCCTGCAGCGCCGCCGCCACCACCTCCGCCGCCGAGGCGGAGCGGCCGTCGATCAGCACCACCAGCGGCGCTCCCTCCAGCAGGTCGTCGGGGCGCGCGTCGTAGCGCTGCAGGCTGTCGGGGTGGCGCCCTTCCGTGCTGACGATGCGGCCGGAGGCGACGAAGCGGTCGGCCACCGCCACCGCCTGGTCCAGCAGCCCGCCGGGATTGCCGCGCAGGTCCAGCACCCAGCCGGCGGCCCCGGGACCCAGCTGCTCGCGCAGTCGCTTGATGCCGTCGGCCAGGTTGACGACGGTGGAGGCGTTGAACCGCTCGATCCGCAGCACGCCGAGCGCGCCGTCGGCGGCGGCCGTGACGGTGCGCGGCACCACCCGGTCGCGGCGCAACGTCATCCTGCGCGGGGCCTGGCCGGGGTTGCCGACGGCGACGGTGACGGTCGTCCCGATGCGGCCGGACAGGCGGGAGACCACCCGCTCGCTCGACATCCCTTCCATGGCGGAGCCCTCGACCGCCAGCAGCGCCTCGCCGGGGCGGATGCCGGCGCGGTCGGCCGGGCCGTCCGGCAGCACGTCGACGATCCAGGTGTGGCGGCCCGACTGCTTCACCGTGATGCCGATGCCGACATAGCCCTCGCGCATCGAGCGCTCGTCCTCGGCCTGGGCGGCGCTGGTGTAGCGGGAATTGGGGTCGAGGTCGGCCACCAGCGCGTCGAACATGGCCTCGTACAGCGCCTCCGGCCCGGCCTTCTCCAGCGCCGGGGAATTGCCGCGCAGCGCCTCCGCCACGCGGGCGGCGAAGCCGGCCCACTCGGCGGCGCGGTTGCCGACCGGCAGGGCGAACTCGCCCGCCGGCAGCCCGGCCAGCTCGGCCCGCAGCACGCCGCCGGCGCGGGCGAAGGCCAGCCTGGGCTCCAGCCGTGACAGGCCCTTCAGCCCGTCGAGCGTGAGCCGCTCCATGTCCACGGGATCGAGGTAGAGGTCGTCGATGCGCTCGAACCCGGTCTGCAGGACCCGGTGGTCGACGAGGTCGCGCCCGGCGGCGGCGGCGGGGGAGAGGGCGCCGGCGGCGAGGCAGGCGAGCCCCAGGACAAGGGTGATCCGCCCGCTCCGCCGGCCCGCCGCCATCGGCGCGTCAGCCCCGTATGCGGAGCGCCCATTGCGCTCCGATCACCGCTCCCTTGATCCTGGGCAGCAGGACCAGGGAGAGGCCGAGGGTCATGGGCAGCCAGACCGTCAGGTGGACCCAGTGCGGCGGGTGGAAGCCCTTCTCCAGCGCCAGCATGCCGGGGATCACCACGTGCCCGACCAGGAAGATGGTGAAGTAGGGCGGCGCGTCGTCGGCGCGGAAGCCGCCGGTCTCCAGCCCGCAGGCGGCGCAGTTCTCCGACACCTTGAGGTAGCCGGCGAACAGGGTGCGCCCGCCGCAGCAGGGGCAGCGCCGGGCGAGCCCGCGCATCACCCCGCCCCAGAAGGAGCCGCGGGGGGCCTCGCCGGGACCGGGCACGGGATCGTGCGGAAGGGAAGTGACATCCATGGGCCGATGATGGCGGCTCCGCCCCCTGCCCGTCCAGCCCCTTCGCACCCGTTGCCAGCCCGCAAAAGGCGTAAGGGGGACGGGGAGGGGAGCCGGGGAGGGGGCGCCTGCGTTGACCAACGCGACAGCACCGCTCCGGGATGCTAGGCTGAGGCCATGACCAAGCCCTTCTCCATCTTCGACCTCGTCGACGAGGACGCCAAGGCCCGCGCCGTCGAGGAGGCGCGCCAGGACGCCGCCGCGGGCCGTGTCGTGGACCACGACACCGTCATGGAGTGGCTGGCGCGGCTTGCCGCCGGGGAGCGTCTTCCCCCGCCGGTGCCGCCCGAGGCCTGATGCGAGTCGTCTGGACCCGGCGGGCCGTGCGCGATGTAGCGGCGCACATTGACTACATCTCGCAATTCAATCCTGTCGCCGCCAACGAGATCGCCGCGGGCCTGATGGCGGCGGCCAGCAACCTGGCTCTCTTCCCGCACCGGGGACGCCCCGGCCCCGGCGGCACGCGCGACCTGACCGTGGTCCACCCCTACGTCATCGTCTACGAGGTGGACCGCGAGGTGGTCACGGTCCTGCGCGTCTGGCACGGCGCGCAGGACCGGTAGGCCGGTGCCTACTCCCCCCGCTTGCGCCGCGGCGGGCGGGGGCGGTTGAGGCCGGAGGGTTCGCGGTCGCGCGGGGCGTCCTTGCCGCGGCGGGAGGTGGCGCGGGTCGGGCGGCCTCGGTCCTCCGACAGCCAGGGCATCTCCTCCAGATCGCGCTCGATCAGCTCGAAGACCATGCTGCCGGAGACGCTGTCCGCCTCGCTCAGGCGCACCTTCACCGGCGTGCCCAGCCGGTAGGTGCGGCCGAAGCGGCGGCCGACCAGGGCGTGCATCTTCTCGTCGTGGTCGTAGAAGTCGCCGGGCAGCGTGCTGATCGGCACCAGCCCGTCCGCCCCCGTCTCGTCCAGGTTCACGAACAGGCCGAAGCGGGTGACGCCGCCGATGCGCCCGCTGAAGGTGGCGCCGACGCGGTCGGCCAGGTAGGCGGCGACGTAGCGGTCGATGGCGTCGCGCTCGGCGGTGGCGGCGCGGCGCTCGGTCATGGAGATGTGCTCGCCGATCTGCTCGAACTTCGCCGCCTCCTCCTCGTCCAGCCCGCCGGGGCCGAGGCCGTAGGCCCGCACCAGGGAGCGGTGCACCAGCAGGTCGGCGTAGCGGCGGATGGGCGAGGTGAAGTGGGCGTAGCGGGCCAGCGCCAGGCCGAAATGGCCGATGTTCTCCGGCGCGTAGACGGCCTGGGCCTGGCTGCGCAGGATCACCGTGTTGACCAGGTGCGCCTCCGGCGTCTCCGCCGCCTTCTCCAGGATCTGGGTGAAGGCCGCCGGCTTCAGCACCTGCCCCTTGGCGAGGTTGTAGCCCATGGTCGCCAGGAACTCCCGCAGCGCGTCCAGCTTGTCGCGCGCGGGCTCGGCGTGGACGCGGTACATGCAGGGGGCGGACCTCGCCTCCAGCGCCTCCGCCGCCGCCACGTTGGCGGCGATCATGAACTCCTCGATCAGCCGGTGGCTGTCGTAGCGCGGGCGCACGTTGATGGAGACGATGCTTCCCTCCGGCGACAGCTTCACCTGCCGCTCCGGCAGGTCCAGCTCCAGCGTGCCGCGGCGCTGGCGGGCGCGCGACAGCGTCTCGAACGCGCCGTAGAGCGGGCCGATCACCCGCTCCATCAGCGGCCCCGTCGTGTCGTCCGGCGCGCCGTCGCGGGCCGCCTGCACCTGCTCGTAGGTCAGCCGCGCGGCCGAGCGCATGAGGCCGCGCACGAAGCGGTGGCGCTTCAGGTTTCCGTCCCGGTCGATCCACATGTGCACGGCCAGGCAGGCGCGGTTCACCTGCGGCTTCAGCGAGCACAGCTCGTTCGACAGCGCCTCCGGCAGCATCGGCACGACGCGGTCGGGGAAGTAGACGCTGTTGCCGCGGTCGAAGGCGGCGCGGTCCAGGGGCGAGCCCGGGGTCACGTAGTTGCTGACGTCGGCGATAGCGACCAGCAGGTGCCAGCCGCCCTTGTTGTTCGGGTCCCCGTCCGGTTCGGCGAAGACGGCGTCGTCGAAGTCGCGCGCGTCCGCCCCGTCGATGGTGACGAGCGGGAAATCCCGCAGGTCGGTGCGGCCCTCCAGCGTCGGCTCCTCCGCCCGCTCCGCCTGCTCCAGCGCGGCGCGCGGGAAGACGGTGGGGATGCCGTTCTGGTGGATGGCGATCAGGCTGACCGCGCGCGGGTCCTCCATGCTGCCGAGCCGCTCCACCACGCGCGCCTGTTTCAGCCCGAAGCGGGAGGAGGGGAGGATTTCCGCCACGACGAGCTCGCCCGGCGCTGCCCCTTCCGCGTTCTCCGCGGTCACCACGTACTCGTGCTTCTCCCGCCGGTCGGTGGGGCGCAGCCGGCCGCCGTCGCGGCCCAGCTGGTAGATGCCGACCACGCGCGCCTGCGAGGTGCCGTCCAGCTTGCGGATGGTGCGCCCCTCGTAGAGGTCGTCGTGGACGCGGTGGAGCCGCGCCAGAACCCGGTCGCCGGGGCCGAGCGCCGGATGGCCGCGCTTCTCCGGCTGCATGACGATGCGGGGCG
>DASPKT010000097.1:0-36639 GCA_035627915.1 Azospirillaceae bacterium | reverse complement strand
GGACCGGCCGCTGGGCGACCGCGTCGGTCGGCACCACGCTCGCCACGATGCAGCGCGCGCTCCTCCCCGTGCACGGCTGCGCCACCGCCAACGCCCACCGCCTCCGGGCCGCCGCCGCGTCGCAGCGCTGACGGTCCCCGGTTGCCGCCCCGGTGGGGCGGCCGCCGACAAAACTTGGCCGGCGCCGGGGATGCTTCCGCCCGGGGGCTGTTGGCCTGCAATCGACCTTCCATGACAAGGCCCCCGGTCCGGATGGATCGGCGGCCGGGACAGCGGTAGCCGGTTCCCGGCGCTGCCCCAACGCCATGCCGGCCGGAACTCGGCCGACCGGCCTCGGGCGCCCGCCGGGCGCCCCCCAGCAGAGGGATAACCTCAATGAGGATCGCGCAGATCGCGCCACTGGCGGAGCGCGTGCCGCCGCTGCTCTACGGCGGCACCGAGCGGATCGTCTCCTACCTGACGGAGGAGCTGGTCCGCATGGGCCACGACGTGACCCTGTTCGCCAGCGGTGACTCCACGACGGACGCCGCCCTGGTCCCGGGCTGCACGACCGCCCTCCGCCTGGACCGGCGGGGGCACGACCCGATCCCGCACTACATGCTCCACCTCGAGTCCGTCCGGCGGCGGGCGGCGGAATTCGACATCCTTCATTTCCACATCGATCTGCTGCATTTCCCCGTTGTCCGGGAGTTCGCCGGGCGGACGCTGACGACCTTGCACGGGCGCCTGGACCTGCCGGACCTCCCGCCCGTCTACGCGACCTTCGACGACCTGCCCCTGGCGTCCATCTCCATGGCGCAGCGCCTGCCCCTGCCGGCGGTTGCCTGGGCCGGCATGATCCACCATGGCCTGCCGCCGGGGCTGCTTCCGTTCCGGGAGGCGCCGACCGGCGGCTATCTCGCCTTCCTCGGCCGGATATCGCCGGAGAAGCGGCCGGACCGGGCCATCGAGATCGCCCGCCGGGCCGGCCTCCCGCTCGTGATCGCGGCCAAGGTCGACGCCGCCGACCAGGCCTATTGGGACGAGGTCATCGAGCCGCTGGTCCGCGCCAATCCGCATGTGACCTACATCGGTGAGATCGGTGAGACGGAGAAGGCGGCCTTCCTCGGCGATGCCCTGGCCCTGCTGTTCCCGATCGACTGGCCGGAGCCGTTCGGCCTGGTGATGATCGAGGCCATGAGCTGCGGCACGCCGGTGGTCGCGTTCCGCTGCGGCTCGGTGCCGGAGATCATCGACGAGGGCGTGACCGGCTTCGTCGTCGACACCGTGGATGCCGCCGTGGCGGCCGTCGCCCGGGTCGGTCGCCTGGACCGGACGCTCATCCGCCGGCAGTTCGAGCGGCGCTTCACGGTCGGGCGCATGGCGGCGGACTACGTGTCCCTCTACGAGTCCCTGGTGAACCGCCGTGCGGCGGGAATAGCCATCCCGACCGTCCCGGCACTGCCGCGGCGGCGGCCCGTGCCTTACGGCATCGGCCTGGCCCGGACCTGATCCATGCAGGACGAGCCCAGCCTCCCGGCCTCACGCCCCGACATCGTCGGCACCGCGCCCCCCGAGTTCTCGGTGCCCTCCTCCGCGTCGCTGGAGGAGCGGCGCCCCCGCACGCTGAAAGACGACGACGCCTTCGCGGTGCTCGACCACGCGGGGGACATCGCGACCGGTCCCGGCAGTCCCGAGGGCATCTTCTTCGAGGACACCCGCCATCTCTCGTACCTGGACCTCAGGCTGGGCGACCGCCGGCCGATGCTGCTCAGCTCCGACCTGCGCGACGACAACGCCGGCCTGACCTGCGACCTCACCAACGCCGACATCGAGGCGGGGGGCGAGCTGGTGCTGGAACGCGACCTGCTGCACGTGCGGCGGACCAAGTTCCTTTGGCGGGGGGTCGGGTACGAGCGCATCGCGGTGCGCAGCTTCGCCCCCGACGCGGTCCGGCTCAAGCTGGACATCCGCTTCGCCGCCGACTTCGCCGACCTGTTCGAGGTGCGCGGCAGCCGGCGCGCCAAGCGGGGAACCCTGCATCCGCCGGAACTGGACGGCTCCTCGGTCACCCTCGCCTACACCGGCCTGGACGGCCGCCGGCGCTCGACCCGGCTTTCCTTCGAGCCGCAGCCGGCGACGCTCGCCGGCGACCAGGCCACCTACCGCCTCGACCTGCCCCCCGGCGGCAGGGCGATGATCTGGTTCGAGACCGCCTGCGTCGAGCGTCGGGACGGCACGCCGCCGAGCGCCGCCTTCCTCGCCGCCATGCGCGCGGTGCGCCGGGGCCAGCTGTCCGCCAGCCGGCGGGCGGCCGCGGTCGACACCTCCAACGACCTCTTCAACGAGGCGTTCAGGCGCGCGCGGGCCGACCTGACGATGCTCATGACCGGCAAGCCGGGCGGGCCCTATCCCTATGCCGGCATCCCCTGGTTCTGCGCCGCGTTCGGCCGCGACGCGCTGATCACCGCCTACCTCATGCTGTGGGTGGACCCGACGGTGGCCCTCGGCGTCCTGAATTTCCTGGCGGAGACCCAGGCTGTGGAGGAGGACGCCGCCGCCGACGCGGAACCGGGCAAGATCCTGCACGAGACCCGCAACGGCGAAATGGCGACGCTGGGCGAGGTTCCGTTCCGGCGCTACTACGGCAGCGTCGATGCCACGCCCCTCTTCCTCTGGCTGGCGGGCGCCTACCTCCGCCGGACCGGTGATGTGGCGGCGATCCGCCGGCTGTGGCCGAACATCGAGGCGGCGCTCGCCTGGATCGATGCCTATGGCGACCGCGACGGGGACGGCTTCGTCGAATATGGCCGCAGGACGGAACAGGGCCTGGCCAACCAGGGCTGGAAGGACAGCCACGACAGCGTCTTCCATGCCGACGGCAGCACCGCCCCCGGTCCCATCGCGCTGTGCGAGGTGCAGGCTTACGTTTATGGCGCCTGGCAGGCCGCGGCCGCCATGGCCCGGGCGCTCGGCCACCGGGCGCGGGCGGCGGCGCTGGAGCAGAAGGCGGAGCTCCTGCGCGACGAGTTCGCCGCCCGGTTCTGGTGCGCCGACATCGGCACATACGCGCTCGCCCTCGACGGCAGGAAGCGTCCCTGCCGGGTCCGGACCTCGAACGCGGGGCATGCCCTGCTCACCGGCATCGCGACGCCCGACCACGCCGCCGGCGTCGCCGCGCAGCTCACCGGGACCTCGTCATTCTCGGGCTGGGGGGTGCGGACCCTGGCCTCGGGCGAAGCCCGGTACAATCCGATGTCGTACCACAACGGTTCGGTGTGGCCGCACGACAACGCCCTGGTCGCCCTGGGCCTGGCGCGCTACGGCCACAAGGCCGGGGTGCTGCGGATCTTCGAGGGGCTGTTCGCGGCATCGCTCCACATGGACCTGCGCCGCCTGCCGGAGCTCTTCTGCGGCTTTCCCTGGCGCCGCGGGCAGGGACCGGTCGCCTATCCCGTCGCCTGTTCGCCGCAGGCCTGGGCGGCGGCGGTTCCGCTGGCCATGCTGCAGGCGGCGCTGGGCCTCGACATCGATGGGGTTGGGAACCGCCTCTGCTTCACGCGCCCGGCGCTCCCGCACTTCCTGGACGAGGTCGTCCTGAGCGGACTGGCCGTCGGCGAGGGACGCGCCGACGTCCGGCTGCGCCGGCACGGAGACGGAGTCTCGGTCGAGGTGCTGCGGCGCGACCCCGGTGTCCACGTGGTCACGGTGGCCTGACGGGAGCTACTGTCGCCGTCGCCGGGCAGCGGGTCCGTGGGAAAGACCTCTCCCATCGCCACCTGCCGCATTGGACCCGTCCAGCACCTCGGGCGGGCGCGACCGGGGCGGCCGCAGGCGGTATCCCCGGCACCGGATCACCCCGGCGGGACGAACTCCGCGCGCATCGCCAGGAAATGGCAGCCGGCCGCCGCCAGGACGAAGGCGTGCCAGAGGGCGTTGTGGAACCGGAGCCGCTCCAGCAGGTGGATGCCGGCGCCCAGCGTGTACAGCCCGGCTCCGGCCCCGATCATCTGCAGGGTCTCCGGGCGCAAGGCCCCGGCCAGGTCCGGCAGGGCCGGCAGGCCGATCCAGCCCAGGGCCAGATAGAGGGCAAGGCCCGTCCGCTCCCAGCGGCGCGGGGCCGCCAGCTTCAGCGCCGCCCCGGCCAGCGCCAGCGCCCAGACGCCGGCGCAGAGCGACGGGCCCAATGGCGGGACGAGACGCAGGGCCAGCAGCGGCGTGTAGGTGCCGGCGATGGCGGCGAAGATGAGGGCGTGGTCCAGGCGGCGGAGCCGTTCCTTCACCGGCCCCGGCGGCGCCAGGTTGTAGGCGGCCGAGGCCGCCAGCATGCCGGTCATCCCCAGCACGTAGGCCGCCAGCGCCGCGCCCTGGCCGAACGTCGAGCCTTCGGGCAGCGAGCCGAGCAGCCACAGGCCGGCGGCCGGCCCCAGGACGAGACCGGCGGCATGCACCGCCGCGTCGGCCAGCCGTTCCCCCCGGCCGTAAACGGGAAAGCCATGCGCCGGCGGCGCGGCGCCATCCGAAAGCCCCGATCCGGAACGATGGGTCGACATGGGCCGACTGAAGCAGCCATCCGCGCGCCGCGCAATACCCGAGCCCCGGCCCGTGATCCGCGACGCCTCCCCGCGGCGCGGGTTGCCGAACCCGGGCCCCGCGGCTGGTCAGTCGAAGATGTCGGAGAGGAACGAGCGGCGCTTGTGGCCCTGCGGGTGGCCGTGATGCCCCCGCTCGCCGCCTTCACCACCCTCGCCGCCTTCGCCGCCCTCATACCGGGGACGTCCGCCCTGTGCCCCCCAGGGGCTTGCCGCGGCGGATGGATTGAGGAAACCGCCGGATGCGGGCGGACGGGGCGGCGGGGGAGGCGTGGTTGCGGCCTGGGCCGAGTTGCGCTCGATGATCTTGTCCAGTTCCCCGCGATCCAGCCACACCCCGCGACATCTCGGGCAGTAGTCGATCTCGATGCCCTGCCGCTCGCTCATGACGAGATCGACGCGGCAGACCGGACATTGCATTCCCTGCATGGACATGGCGTACCTCCTTGCCCCTAGGCCCCGGCGAAGGCGCACCCATCGACACTCATCGGCGGGTCGCCGCGTCGGGTCCGTGTCCTCGCTCCTCCGACGGCAACACCGGGGCGCGGCCATGAGCACGCTTCGCCGCACTACCATCGTCACCTGCGGTGCCGGGCCAGCGGAGCGGAAGCGCAGGCCCCACCGCGGCCACGCGGCCGGGGCGTTCCGGACCGGGCCGCTTCACGCCGGTCACCGCCATCCCCAAAGCTGCCGAAAGCCCGCGGGGCAGCGGACCGGATCACCGCAGCGGCCAGACCAGCGGCACGAGAACGGTCGCGACCGCGACGACGATCGCCGAGAGCGGCAGGCCGAGCCGCCAGTAGTCCCCGAACCGATATCCGCCGGGGCCCATCACCAGGGTATTGCACTGGTGCCCGATGGGCGTCAGGAAGTCACAGGCGCTGCCGATCGCGACGGCCATCAGGAATGGGTCGGGGTTCAGCCCGAGCTTCTGGGCGAGGCTCACGCCGACCGGCGCCATGATCAGCACCGTGGCGGCGTTGTTGAGGAACGGCGTCAACGCCATCGCGGCAACCATCACGACGCTGACGGCGCCCACGGGTGGAAGCACCCCGGCGACGGCGGCGAGCCCGTCGGCGATCAACGCGGCCCCGCCGGTGCTGCCGACCGCGTCGCTGACCGGGATGAGGCAGGCCAGCAGGACCAGGATGGGCGCATCGAGGGCGCCGTAGGCCTCGTCGGGCGTGAGGACGCCGAGCAGGACGACGAGAACGGCCGCCGCGAAGAAGGCCGCGGCCACCGGAACCAGCCCCAACGCCACCGTCGCCATCGCGACGGCCAGGATGACGAGCGGCAGGTGGTCCTGGCGGGGCTGTCCCAGGCCGGTGGCGCGGTCGACCAGGGGCAGGCAGCCGAGGTCCCTCAGCACGCCCGCCATGGACGCCAGGCCGCCTTGCAGCACGAGGACGTCGCCGGGACGGAACTTCACGTGCCGAAGCCGGGACGTGATGTCCTGGCCGCCCCGGCTGATCGCGAGCAGGCTTGCCGCGTACCGGCTGCGCAGCTGCAGCTCGGCCGTCGACCGCCCGACCATGCGCGAGTGCGGGGCGACCACGGCCTCGATCACGCCGATGTCCGACGCCGGCAGGCTCCTTGCCGACGGCCTGTCCCTGCCGCCGAGGTGCAGCCCCGCCTCCTCGACGATCGCCCGCAGCGAATGCGGGTCGCTCTGCAGGACGAGGACGTCGCCGGCGAACAGGGTCCAGTGCTCCGCCGGGATATAGCGTCGGCCTCCCTCGCGGACGATCGCGACGACGGACACGCTGCCTCCCGCCAGGGCTTCCAGCTCCGCAACCGTCCTGTTCACCAGCGGCGAGGCGGCGGGCAGGCGAACCTCGGACAGGTACGGCTCGACCTCGAACGCCGAGGCCGCTGGTACCAGCCCGGTCCGGTCGCTCGGCAGGAGACGCCAGCCCACGGCGAGGAAGGCTAGGCCGGCCACCGCGATGCCGAGCCCGACCGGCGCGAAGTCGAACATGGCGAACGGGGCGCCCAGCACCTCCTCCCGCACGCGCGACACCAGGATGTTGGGCGAGGTCCCCACCAGCGTGACCAGCCCGCCGATGAGCGAGCCGAAGGCCATCGGCATCAGCAGCCTGGAGGGCGGCGTTCCGCTGCGGCCCGCCACCTGCAGCGCGACCGGCAGCAGGATTGCCAGGGCGCCGATGTTCTTCATGAAGGAAGACAGGACCGTGACGCCCAGGGTCAGGACCAGAACCTGGCGGCCGGTGGTCCGCATGAACGGTTCCAGGCGGCGGATCGCCCGCCCGATGCTGCCCGACTTGCCGACCCCGGCGCTGAGGACGAGCGCCGAGGCGACGATGACGACGACCGGGTCGCCGAAGCCCTCGAACATCGCGCCGACGGGCACGACGCCTGACGCCACCGCGGCGATCAGGCCGGACAGCGCCACCAGGTCGTACCGAAGGCGGTTCCAGACGAACAGCGCCACCATGCCGGCGAGGATGGCGAAGACCACGGTCTGATCGAAGCTCATGGAGCCTCCCGACGGGCAGGGGCCAAGGCCGTCATTGCGTCATGAACAGCCGGGTCGGTGGAACCTCCTGCCGTCCCCGTACCCAGGGCCCGCCGAATGACGCACCGCATGCCGGCGGAGACGTCGACGCGGCCGGTCCCCGACCTGCCCGCTCCGGCATCGCCCCGCTCCGGCCCGGGAGTTCAGCGCCGGGATGTGGCCGCGGCGTTGAAGGCGGAGGGCGTACCCTTCGTCTTCGCCACCGGCTACGGCCGCGAAACCGGCGTCGTCCCGCGTCACGCCGATGTGCCGCTCGTCCGCAAGCCCTTCACCCCGTCAGCCCTCATCCAAGCATTGGGCCGGCTTGCCGGCGGCGCCTGAGGACACAGGCAACACTCACCACGGCAGACCGCGCCGCACCCGGGGGCATGCGACCGCTGCCCAACGGGGATGCGGCGCCGGCCGGGCTTGGCAAGCGCGAGGCGATCCAGCACCCGCATTCCGGCCGGGCGGCACGGTCACCGTCGGGGGCGCCCGCGGCGCCGGCACCCTTCTAGCTCCCCGCCGCTGTCGGAGCGACCCGTCGGGTCCTCGAAGGACGCCGACCGACCAGGGCAGTCGCCTCGGGGGTTGCCGGCCGGCACCCCTCGGGCCGGGCGTGCCGTCGGCCGGTGTTCCCTGAAACGGCTTCTCCGCAGTCCAGGCGGGGAACTTCCGGGTGTTCCCGCCGTTGCCGGCACCTGGCCTGCTGCACCGCAACATGCGGCATTGGAATCATGGTGCCGTTCCGGCGCCGTACTGGAGGCTGTATTGACGACGATACCGTCGGACCCCGCGACGACTTACCCGGCATCGCATCGACGGCCGCCCCGGCGGCGGATCGGCGCGGTCCTCGCCGCCTCGGCCGCGGCCATGGCGACGGCCGCCCTCTACAACGCCCATCGGGCGCGCGAGGTCGAGCGGGACAACCCTCCCACGGGAAGGTTCGTGACGGTCGATGGCGTCCGTCTGCACTACATCGAGCGGGGCGCGGGCCCTCCCGTGGTCCTGCTCCACGGCAACGTCGTGTCGGCCGGCGACTTCGTATGGAGCGGGCTTGTCGACCGCCTTGCCGCCCGGCATCGGGTCATTGCCATCGACCGCCCGGGCTACGGCTACAGCGACCGGCCGGACGGGTCGCTCTGGACGGCGGCGGAGCAGGCCCGCCTCCTGGGCAAGGCCTTCTCCCGTCTCGGCATCGAGCGACCGGTCGTGGTCGGCCATTCCTGGGGCGCCCTGGTCGCGCTGGAACTGGCGCTCAACCATCCGGACGCCGTGGGGAGCCTGGTCGTGCTTGCCGGCTACTACGCCCTGACGCCCCGGCTGGATGCCCCGCTGGCCGCCGCCCCGGCCGTCCCCGTGATCGGCGACGTGCTGCGGTACACGGTCTCGCCCCTCCTGGGCGCGGCCCTCCTGCCGCTTACCCTGAAGGCCATGTTCGCGCCGCGGCCGGTGCCGCCGCGCTTCTCGCGCGGGTTCCCGCATGGTTTCGCGGTCCGCCCGGGGCAGATCCGTGCCGAGGCCCAGGACGCCGCGACGATGATGCCGTCGGCGGCGGCGATGCGGCACCGCCTCGGCAGCCTCAGCCTGCCCGTCGTCATCATGGCCGGCACCGAGGACCGCATCGTCGATCCCGAGAGCCATGCCCGATGGCTGCACGAGGTGGTTCCCGGCAGCGACCTGCGGCTGGTTCCCGACACCGGCCACATGATCCACCATGCAGTGCCGGAAATGGTGGCCGAGGCCATAGAGACGGCTTCGGCACGCCTATCGGTGCACGCCGGCGATGTCAGGACCCGGTCGGGATCAAGGGACGGCGGGCTCAGCGAAGCCGGCTTCCGGCATGATTTGACATGATCTTCCAAGCCGCGCTCCCTTGCTCGAGTGCAAGGTGCGCCGAAGTGCCTCCCGAAGGCGATATGGCTCGAAGCTGGAAAGCAGGTGCGGGGAGAGCGCCGGATTGTGACGATCTGCTCCTCCATGAGCCAGCTCTTCCTCATGGTCCGTCTGCCTTCCGGCAGCGGACACTACTTCAAATCGGCAAAGGTTCTGGGAAGCAGGTCAAAGTCAGCGATAACACTTGGCTGGATGGATTGAAGCTGGGGAACATCGCCCCGCTGTGTGATGTAGGGCGGATATTACAGGCAGGCCCAAGCTGACGATCGATGCGGTCAAGCAGCGCCAGGATCAGGCATCCCCTGCGCCGGGTCCTGACCTGATCCTGCATGCGCTGCCAGGCCGGCAGCGAGCGCCTTGAAGACGGCCCGGCAGCGGGGAGTGCTGCGCATATCCTCGTGCATGACTATCCAGGCCGGCAGGTCCAGTGCGAACCAGTCCTGGAGCACGGGAACCAGGTCCGGATCCCGGCGCGCGATCGGGACCTGGCAAACGCCGATCCCGAAGCCGGCCCGGATGGCCGCCAGTTGAGCAAGGTCGCTGTCCGCCCGGAAGCCGAACCGGGTCCGCTCCAGCCCCGGATACCGGCCCAGCACCTCCCGCAGTTCCGGACGTTCCCGGTCGAAGCCGATGAGGTCGTGGCCGGCGAGCTCCGCCGGAGCTGCGGGTGTCCCGCGCCGTTCCAGATAGTGCCGGTGGGCATGCAGTCCGACGCGGATGGTTCCGGCCCGGCGGGCGACGAGCGCATCCTGCGTCGGCTCGACCATCCGGATCGCCACGTCCGCGTCCCGGCGCAGCAGGTCGTCCACGGCATTGGACAGCACCACCTCAAGGTCCAGCCGCGGGTGCTGGGCTCGCAGATTGACCAGGATGGGCGGCAGCACCTCGACCCCGACCACTTCGCTGGCAGTGATCCGCACCGTCCCGGCGATTTCACCCGGTCGGCCGGACACGGCACGCAGCAGCGCCGCCGATGTCGACGCCAGGGTCTCGGCATAGGGGCGCAGGGCGAGAGCGGCGTCGGTTGGCGACAGGCCCCGCTGAGTGCGGACGAACAGGGCTTGATCCAGCGCTTCCTCCAGCGCGTCGATGTGGCGCGATACGGTGGGCTGCGTCAGGCCCAGCCGGCGTGCCGCCCCCGACAGCGACGCCTCCCGCAAGGCCGCGAGGAAGGTGCGGTACAGGTCCCAGCTTGGCTCAGAGTTCATGGATTTCAGTATAGCAATCCCATGAAGTTCGACAATTCCGTTGATCCGCCGGCATCGCCATTCTCGCTCTGCGATTAACGATGGAGGACGGACATGAGCAGCAGGACGGCCTTGGTTCTGGGCGCGACCGGTGGAATTGGCGGGGCCGTGGCACGGCGGCTTGTCGACGCGGGCTGGCGTGTCCGCGCACTGCATCGGGGCGTCCGCCCCTTGGCGGCGCATGGTTTGGAATGGTGCCGCGGCGACGCCATGGTGAGGTCGGACGTGGCAGCGGCCGCACAGGGCGCTTCGCTCATCGTCCACGCGGTCAACCCTCCCGGCTACAAGGACTGGCACCGCCTTGTCCTGCCGATGCTGGAGAACAGCATCGCCGCCGCGCGCGGCGCCCGTATCCTGCTGCCGGGCACCCTCTACAACTACGGTCCGGACGCCTTTCCCGTGATCGACGAGGAGGCGCCGCAGAACCCCGCCACCGCCAAGGGGCGTATCCGGGCCGCGATGGAGGAACGTCTGGGCCGTGCGGCGCAGCGGGGGGAGGCCAAGGCCCTGATCGTCCGTGCGGGCGACTTCTTCGGCCCCCGGGCCGGCAACAGCTGGTTCTCGCAGGTCCTGGTCACGCCCGGTAAGCCGCTGGGGACCCTCACGCTGCCGGGCGCTCCGGGCGTCGGCCACCAATGGTCCTACATCCCCGACGTGGCGGAGACCATGGTCCGGCTCGCCGACCGTGCCGATTTGCCGGACATGGCGACCTACCACATGGCCGGACATTGGGATCCCGACGGCACGCATATTGCGGCGGCGATCGCCCGCACAGCCGGCCGGGCCGGTGTGCGGACCCGGCGGTTCCCTTGGACGCTGGTAGGTCTGGCCGCGCCTTTCGTGCCGCTGCTCCGCGAGTTGCGGGAGATGCGGTATCTCTGGGAGACACCGGTCCGCCTGAGCAACAGCCGCCTGGTGTCGGTACTCGGCCGGGAGCCGCACACGCCGCTGGACCAGGCGGTCCGCAGCTCGCTGGTCGGCCTGGGCTGCATTGCCTGATACCTGCGGCGCGCTCCGGCACGGCCGGCCGAACTCTCCGGACCGTCGAATCCCGGCCTTCGCAACGGGCCGACATTCCGCGCAAAAGCGGCTAACCTTCCGGAGGGGCGAGGCGATGGAGAGACAAGGGGCATGAGCACAGCGCGAACCTACTTCCTGGACCGCATTCGCGTGCTTCTGACGGTCCTTGTCGTCGCGCATCACACCGCCATCACCTATGGCGCCAGTGGCAGCTGGTTTTTCAAGGAGGAGGTCCCGGGTGGCCCGACAGGCGATCTGCTGACCGTCTTCACGGCGGTCAACCAAGCCTTCTTCATGGGCATGTTCTTCCTGCTGGCCGGCTACTTCACCCCGGCGTCCCTTGCCAGAAAGGGCAGGGCATCCTTCATGCGCGAGCGGCTGGTCCGCCTCGGCATCCCGGTCCTGGTCTTCGGCTTCCTGCTCGGCCCATTGACCGTGGCCATCGCCCGTTCGGGCAGCGGCGCCGGCGGCGACTGGCTGGCCCGGCTTGCCGCCGGGCAGTTCGTCCTGGGGCCGCTCTGGTTCGCGCTGGCGCTGCTGCTGTTCTCGGCGGCCTGTCTGCTGCTGCCGCAGCCCTCGGAAGCCCCGGCGGCCAAGCCCGTGCCCGGTCCGGCGGCCTGGGCGGCAGCCGCCCTCGGCGTCGGCGCGGCCGCCCTGCTGGTGCGCCAGGTCGTACCGGTCGGTGAGGAGGTGTTCGGCCTCCAGCTGGGCTATTTCGCCAGCTATGTCTTCCTGTTCTTCCTCGGCTGCGCGGCCGCCCCCCACCGCTGGCTGGAACGGGTCGAGCGGCGCACGGCACTGGGCTGGGCGGCCGTCACCGCCCTGGCCCTGCCGGCCCTGCCGCTGGCGCTCGCCCTGGCCGGCGACGCGCCGATCCGCTTCGAGACCGGCTTCTCCGGTCCGGCCGTCCTCTATGCCTTCTGGGAGCCCTTTGTCGCCTGGGGCCTGATCGCGCTCCTTCTGTGGGGACTGCGGGAACGGGCCAACCGGCCTGCCCCTCTATGGGACGCGCTGGCGGCGCAGGCCTATGGCGCGTTCATCCTGCACGCCCCCGTCATCGTCGCCCTGTCGGTCCTGATCGCCGGCTGGGCGGCGCCGCCGGCGGTGAAGTTCCTGCTGGTGACCACGCTGGGCTCCGCCCTTGCCTTCGGCCTGACCTGGATCCTGCGCCGACTGCCCCTGGTCCGCCGCGTCATCTGACGCATGGCTCCCGGCGGCCCCCATCCCGGGCCGCCCGACCGGACGCGGCGGACGGCGGCGCAGGGCCTGCCGACGTCACCGGACCTCGGGCCCGCCACGGTGATGCGCCCGGACGCGGTGGGTGGTCATGCGTTGGTGCAGCCGGCCGACCGTCTTGCTGGCCGTGGTGACGAAGAGGAAGGGCAGGAGGCCGTGCACGAGACAGGCGAGGCCGGCCGCCACCAGCGTTCCGCCAAAACGGAACGCCTGTGCCAGATGCCCGAGATAGGTTTCGCCGACGGAAGCGGGATGCTGGCTGAACAGACGCTGGATCATGGAACCTCTCCGGACCGGCGGGGAAGGGATGGCGGCTCAAGGGCTTCCGGGGGAGCCGCCGACCGCAGCGCCGCCAGGGCGGCGAGCGGCCGGACCGCGGGCCGGCTCCTGAGGCACAGGCGGGTCCTGAAGCCCGTCACCCCGGGGAACCGGGCCAGCCGCTGCCGCAGGAAGCCTTCGAGATGGCGGACGTCGCGCGCGGCGACGCGGAGCAGGTAGTCCCAGGACCCGGTGGTCCTGTGGCACTCGCGCACCGGTGCCGCCCGCGCGACCGCGCCCTCGAAGGCCCGGTCGCGGCCGTTCTCCAAGGCGACGTCGACGAAGCAGGTGATCGACCGCCCGACCCGGGTCCGGTCTACCCGGCACCGGTACCCGACGATGACGCCGGCCTCCTGCAGCGTCTGGATGCGGGTCCAGCAGGACGCCCTGGAGAGGCCGACCGCGGCCGCGATGTCCGCGCAGGACGCCCGGCCGTCCTGCTCCAGGATTTCGAGGATCCGGAGGTCGATGGGATCGATCCAGGAGCGCATGCCGGCCATCCTTTCTCCCCTGTCCTCGCGGCATCCCGCTGCTGCCCGCCTCGGGAAGGCCGCCGGACATTCCCGCATGGGCGCCGAAGGTAGGCGCCTCCGCGGTTATCCATCAAGAGAAAATTCTCTGTTTGGAGTTTAGACCCAGGAGAAGGTGTGTCGGTAGGCGGGCCGGGGCGACGACGTCGCCCAATCGTTCAAGCTCGCCGGCACATGTGGGGGTGCTCCTGAACCGCGGATGCGGAGAAGCGGCTCCCGATCCGGCTTCTCCCGCAATCAGCTTTCGCCATCATTTTTCTATTTTGAAAATCTTTTCGCCTGAGGCAGAGTGCTGCAAAACCTCAAGGCATCGGAAGGGAGCGGACTGTGGGTCAGGTGGTGGAGCGGCTGCAGGCGGCGGCGGAGACGTGGGTCGGGCAACTCGGCAATGTGGGCGTGCTCATCGGCATCGACATTCCCGGCCGGGAGGTCGTCCATGTGTGTGCCGGCCACGCCGACCGGGAATGCCGCCGGACGGCGGGCCCGCAGCACCTCTACCAGATAGGCAGCCAGACCAAGATGATGACGACGATGGCGGGGCTGATCCTGGAACGCCAGGGGCGCCTCAGCCGCCAGGACCGGGTGGCGACGCTGCTGGACCGGCCGGACATCCATCCTGACGTCACGGTCGAGCATCTCATGATGAACAGCTCCGGCCTGGGCGAATTCACGGAGTGCCTGATCACCCCCTGGTTCCGGGGCGATGCCCACCTCACCCCGGGCGACCTCGTCGCCATGGGGCTGTCCCAGGGGCAGCTGTTCAAGCCGGGCGAGCGTTTCGACTACTGCAACACGGGGTTCGTGCTCCTCGCCCTGATCCTCGAGCGGGTCAGCGGCAGGCCCTACCATGAGGTCCTGGCCGAAGAGATCTTCCAGCCGCTCGGCATGCGCGAGACCTATGTCGGGTCGACCGGGCACTGGCCCCGGGAGCGCATGGCCAGCGGCTACTTCCGCAGCCGCAGCGTGGCGACGCCGCTCGACACGGGCGTGTGCCGCGACGTCGCCTGGGCCTACGGGACCGGCGACGTGATCTCCAGCCTGGCGGACATGCGGCGCTACGGCCGGGCCCTGCTCGACCCCGCCAACCCCACCGGCATCAGCCTGCGGGAGATGACGGCGAAGCGGGCCTTTCCCTCCCATGCTCCGAAGTTCGCGCTGACGCTGGGGGCGGAGTACGGGATCGGCATCGAGCGCGCCTGCTGGGCCGGACGCCCTGTCTGGGGCCACCGGGGCGGTACCCTCGGCTACGGCAGCGCCACCTGGATCGACGAAGAGGCCGGCATCGTGGTGACCACCTGCGTCACCGGGGTGCGCGACATCACCGAGCCGCTGGACCTCCAGTCCCTGCGCTATCCGGGGGCGCAGCTGTTCACCCTGACCCTGGCGACGGCCTACCAGCTGGCCGGGCTCTAGGGGCGGGCGATGTCCGGGACGGATACCGCGAGCGCCCACGCCGCG
The DNA here is from genome assembly GCA_035627915.1 of Azospirillaceae bacterium. Taxonomy (GTDB): domain Bacteria; phylum Pseudomonadota; class Alphaproteobacteria; order Azospirillales; family Azospirillaceae; genus DASPKT01. Next base: position 21,848 of record DASPKT010000097.1, on the reverse strand, counting down.
GCGGCAAGGCCCCCGACCGTGCGTCGGCTGGGGCTCCGGATGCGGGTCGGAGCGGACGCGTACTGGCTGGAGGACGGCCTGGTGCTGGCGGTCGACCACCGCGCCGTGCAGCCGGGAGCCTGGCGGCGGCGCTTCCGCGCCGTCGACCCGGCCGACGGGCGTACCGTGCGCGGCTGGAGCGACGACGACATCATGGCGTGCCTGCGGGCCGCGGGGGCCGCGCATGACGGGCCGGCGGCGATGCTGCCGGTCCTGTTCGACCGCCGCGACCGCGCGCGGGTGGTCGCGGACGGTGCCCTCCTCGACTGCGACCTGGCCGGCGGCACGGCGGCGGTGCTGGGCCGGCTGGCACCGGCACCGGCCGTCTATTCACCTGACGGGCGGCGGGCATGCCTGCGCGGTGAGGGAGGCCTCTGGCTCTGGGACTGCCGCGCCGGCACGGGACGCCTCCTGGCTGCGGGCGACCTGGGACGCTCCCCGGACACCGACCTGCGCGGCACCGGCCGCCGCATCGCCGGCTTGGCGTCGCCGCCGATGGCCCTGTGGTCGCCCGACGGCCGCTTTCTCCTGACCCATGCCACGGACGACCGGGACCTCCCTGGCGTGCCGATGGTCCAGCATGTGCCGGGGTGTGGCGGGCCGCCGCGCGTCCATACCGTGCGCAGCGCCCATCCCGGCGATGCCGCCGTCGCGCGGGTGGCGTTGTGCGTGGTGGACGTGGCCAGCGGGGCGGTAGCCTGGGCCGACCATCCCCCCCTGCTTGCGGGCCTGGTGTCGCCGGTCGAGCTGGGCCATGCCTGGTGGAGCGGTGACGGCCGCGCCGCCTACTTCCTGTCCTTCTCCCGGGGACAGCGGGAGGTGTCGCTCTGGCACCTCGATCCCGTCAGCGGCGCCACGCGCCGGCTGGTCACCGAGCGGGGGGAGGGGCCGCTGTTCCTGTGGACCAATCTCGGCGAGGCGCCGATCGTCCATGTCTGCGGCGACGGCGGCGTCGTCTGGTACTCCGAGCGCAGCGGCCACGGGCATCTCTACCATGTCCCTCCCGGGCAGCCCGACGAGGCCGTCGCCATCACGCGCGGCGACTGGACCGTCCGCGACCTCCTGTCCGTCGACGAGGCCGGGCGGAGCGTCTGCTTCACGGCCGGCGGCCTCGCCGACTCCCCCGATCCCTATTTCCGGCAGGTGTGCCGTGTCGGCCTCGACGGCACCGGCTTCCGCGTCCTCGCGCCGGACATGCTCGACCAGGCCGGCGAGGCCCCGGCGGGCGGCCATTCCGACCAGCTCAGCCCGCTGCGCGCCGGCCTGGCCCGGCGGGCGGCGGCCGGCACGGTCCTGATCTCGGCCTCCTCCGTCGAGCAGCCGCCGCAGCGCCGGCTGCTGGGGCTGGACGGGCGGATAGTCGTGCCCGAGCCGGAACCGGACTGGGAACCCGACCCGTCGGAGGTTCCGCCGCCGCTGCGGTTCAGCACCGCGGCGGCGGACGGGAAGACCCGGGTGCACGGCGTCCTGTTCCGCCCGCGTTCCTTCGACCCGGCCGCGCGCTATCCCCTCGTCGACTTCCTCTATCCCGGACCGCAGCGGTTCCGCACTCCCAAGCGATGGGAGCCGTTCGCCCGGGACTGGGCCTATGCCCAGGCGCTGGCGGACCTGGGCTTCATCGTCATGATGATGGACGGCGCCGGCACGCCCGGCCGCTCGCGCGCTTTCCACCAGGCCTTCCGCGGACGCATCCAGGCCTGCGGCCTCGGCGACCATGTCGCCGCCATCCGCGAGCTGGCGCGCCGCCATCCCTACATCGACCTGTCGCGGGTCGGGGCGCTGGGCCACTCGGCCGGCGGCTACGCGGTGGTGCGCGCCCTGGTGGAGCATCCCGACCTGTTCAGGGTCGGGGTGTCGTCCTCGGGCAACCACGACCTGCGCCGCTATACCGCCTTCTGGGGCGAGACCTATCACGGCGTCCCCGCCGACACCGACTATGCGGACGCGGACAACACGGGGCAGGCGGCGCGGCTGCGCGGCCGCCTGCTGCTGGTCGCGGGCGAACTCGACGACAACGTGCACATCGAGCACTGCTGGCGCCTGGTCGAGGCACTCGTCCGCGCGGACCGGGACTTCGATCTCCTGGTCGTGCCGAACGAGGGGCACGGCGTCTTTCACCACCCCTACGTCGTGCGCCGGGTCCAGGACTATTTCCTGACGCATCTCGCCGGGCAGAGCCCGGCGCCGGACGCTCCCTCGCCCCATCCCCCCGCCGGCACGCCCCATCCACTGGAGGTGTGGCGCCGGGCGTTCGGGCACCTTTCCTGAGGCGGCCGCCCGACGTGGCGCCGCCCGGCATTTCCATCCAAGGAGGATCCATGGCATCCGCCGCATGGCAGGACGATGACTTTCCCGGCGGGCGCTATGCCTGGTACGTGGTGTTCGTCTTCATCCTCTGCGTCCTGTTCTCGTTCGTCGACCGGCAGATCCTGTCGCTGCTGGTCGAGCCAATCCAGCGCGACCTCGGGCTCACCGACACCCAGTTCGGCATCCTGCAGGGCTTCTCCTTCTCCTTCCTGCACGCGGTCGTGTCGCTTCCGCTGGGCTGGCTGGCGGACCATCGCAACCGCCGCAACCTGCTGATGGCCGGCGTCGCGGCCTGGGCGCTGGCCACCGGCCTGTGCGCCGTGGCCCAGTCGTACGAGCAGCTGCTGGTTCTCCGGATCTGCGTCGGGATCGGCGAGGCGACGGTGGTTCCCGTGGTCTATTCCATGATCGCGGACTATTTCCCGCCGCGCCAGCGCATCACCGCCAACGTGGTCTATCACATCGGCGCCCTGATCGGGGCCAGCCTGGCCCTGGCCCTGGGCGGCCTGCTGGTCGACCTGCTGGGCCGCAGCGCCGCCGCGTGCGGCTGGGCCCTGTGCGGCTGGGCGCCGTGGCGCCTGTCCTTCCTGGTGGTCAGCCTGCCCGGACCGCTGATCTGCCTGCTGCTGCTGACCGTGCGCGAACCGCCGCGGCGGGAACGGGCCGCGCAGGCCGCCGGATCGGCGGCGGCGACCTGGACCTTCCTGCGCGACCGCTGGAAGCCGATCGGCAGCGTCATCCTGGCGATCGCGGTCGGCGGGTTCTCCGTCAACATCGTGGCGACCTGGTTCCCGGCCGTGCTGGTCCGGGTCCATGGCTGGGACATCGCGACGGCGGGCGTGTGGTTCGGCGTCATGCTGGGCGTCTCCAGCATCTCCGGCGCCGCCCTGTCGGCCCCGCTGGGCGCCTGGGCCCTGCGGCGGCACGGGATCCCGGGGCTCGTGCTGGTCATGGCCGGGGCGTCCGCCTTCGCCCTGCTGGTCGCCTCGCTGGCCGTCTTCATCCGCAGCGGGGGGGATGCCGTCGCGAATGTCGGCCTGCAGTTCTTCGGGATGTTCGTCATCTCCGGCCTGACCGCATCCCTGCTGCAGGGCCTTGCCCCTAACGAGTTCCGGGGCCAGGTCGCTGCGCTGAATCAGCTGGTCGGGGCGGTGTTCCTGGGGATCGGGCCGGTCATGGTCGGCTATCTCTCCGACCGCCTCGACCCTGCCCGCGCGGACCTGGGAGACATCTTCAGCGGCACCATCTGGCTGGGACTGGTGCTGACCACGCTGCTGTTCTGGGTCGCCGTCCGTCTGAACCGGGCGGCCGCACGTCCCGTCGCGGCCTAGCCGCCCCTGGTCGTCCGGCCCCGCCCGCGCGGGGCCGGCGCCCGGGCCATCACCATGGGGGCCGGCGGCTGGCTGGCCTGGGCGATCTCCACCAGCTCGTCCTGCAGGTTCGGGGTCGGGCTGGAGCAGGTCCCCACGATCACCGCCTCCTCGCAATCCTTGACGATGTAGGCGTGCCCCATGGAGCTGTCGAAGTAGACGGCGTCGCCCTGCTTCAGGACGACGGGATTGTAGAATTCGGTGTGGAGTTCGACCGAGCCCTCGACGACGAAGAAGAACTCCTCGCCGGAATGGGAGGAGAGGGGGCCGAAATCCTCGAGGCTCTTGGCGCGGATGCGGGTCAGCATGGGGATCATGCGTTTGCTGCGCAGATCCGTGCACAGATAAAAATAGTCGTAGTTGGAGGTTTCGACCCTGAGCGCGCTGGCCTGGTTGCTGATGCTGCGCCGCGCCGTCACCGCGGCGCGCCCGGCCTCGGCCGTGCCGCTGAAGAATTCGGCGAGGCTGATGCCGAGATTCTCCACCAGCCGCTGGATTTTGTCGTAGGACAGCGAAACCTTGCCGTTCTCGACCTTGGACAAGGTGGAGAGGGGAACGCCGCTGGCGTCGCTCATCTGCTTCAGGGTCCACTGGCGCCGCTTGCGGTAATCCCGCAGCAGGGCCGCCAGGCCATTTGACGACTCCGCCATTCGACTGTCTCCAGGGTTCCGGCAGGGATGCCGGGCGGATGGGTTTCATACCAGATCGGCACGCCCTGGTGGAAGCCGCATGCTGCGCCGGCGGAGCCGGTTTTGCGATGACAAACCTAAAAAGAGAAAAATCGCAAAAATAGAAAAATCGTCCTTGACGGGGCGGCCGCGGGCGCCAAAGATCGCCGCACCGGTGCCTGGCGCCGGATCCGAAAAATTCTCAGAATTGGGGGGAGTCCGATGAGAGTTCGGCCTGGGAGGGCGCGTGCGTGCCTGCGTCTGCTGACGCTGGCGGCGGTTCAGGCAACGGCCCTGACGTCCCTGCAGCCTGCGGCGTACGCGCAGGATCAGCAGGGTGCGCACCGGGAGCCGCGCATCGAGGAGATCATCGTCACCGCGCAGAAGCGGGCGGAGAATGTCCGGGACGTTCCCGCCTCGATCACGGCGCTGTCCGGCGAGGCGCTGGCGGCCACCGGCACGGAGGAGTTCGCCGACTATGCCGCGCATGTCCCCTCGCTGAGCTTCGTCGACCTGGGCAGCCCCGGCCGCCAGATCATCACCCTGCGCGGCGTCTCCTCCGGCCTCGACCAGGCCACCCCGACGGTCGGCATCTACCTCGACGAGACGCCGTTCGGCTCGCGGTCGGCGGCGCTCAACCTCGACCTGGACCTCTACGACATCGACCGGGTGGAGGTCCTGCGCGGGCCGCAGGGAACGCTCTACGGGGCCAGCAGCCTGGGCGGCCTGATCAAGCTGGTGACCCGCAAGCCCGACCTGGAGCGGGTCGAGGGCAGCGGCGAGGTCACCCTGTCCGACACCAAGGGCGGCAGCCTCAACACCAAGGTCGCGGGCATGGTCAACGTGCCCTTGATCGAGGACACGCTGGCGCTGCGTGCCGTCGCCTACCAGCGCAACAACGACGGCTTCATCGACAACGTGACGCTCGGCCAGGAGAACGTGAACGACAATGTCGTCACCGGCGGCCGGCTCAGCCTGCTGGCGGCGGCGGGCGAGCGCCTGTCGCTGCAGACCACGCTTCTGTTCCAGCGCGGCGTCACCAACGGGCTGAACGCGATCGACCTGGACGCGTCGCAGCGGCCCCTGTTCGGCGACCTCACCCAGGACCGCCTGACGGAGGAGGATTGGGCGCTCACCTACATGCTCGCCAACCTGACGGCGACCTACGACCTGGACTGGGCGAGCCTCCTGTCCTCCACCAACTTCAGCACGATCGACTCCTCCAACACGCGCGACTTCAGCCCCTTCCTGCTGCGGCCGCTCGGCGTTGCGGTCGGCAGCGTGACCGCCGGCGACAATGAGGTCTTCACCCAGGAGGTGCGGCTCAGCGGCGACAGGGATGCCCTGCGCTGGATCGTCGGCGGCTTCTTCACCCGGGAGAGCGGGAAGACCAACCAGAGCCTGTGGGCCTTTCCGGGGCCGTCAGGCGACCCGGTCCCGGCCGCGTTCGACCCCCTGCTGAACGACGACATCGGGACGCGCTACCGGGAATGGGCGGTCTTCGGGGACGCCACCTACGAAATCCTGCCGGATCTCAGCGTCATCCTCGGCGGGCGCTACAGCCGCAACCGGCAGCGCGCGACGGACGCCCTCAACGGCTTCCTCGTGAACGGGGCCGACCCGCTGGCGGTGGAGCAGACGACCGGCCGCTCGAACGACGCGAGCACCACGACGCGTGCGGGCATCAACTACCGGCCGGTGCCGAACGTGCTGACCTACGCCCAGGCCTCGCAGGGCTACCGCACCGGCGGCCCCAACAACGCGGCGCCGCCGGACCCGGTCACCGGGGAGCGGGCGCCCCCCTCCTACAAGCCCGACCAGCTCTGGAACTACGAGATCGGGGCGAAGACCGAGTGGCTGGACCGCCGCCTGATCCTCGACGCCTCGGCCTTCCTGATCGACTGGGACGACATCCAGCTGCGGGCCCGGCGCAGCGACGGCTTCACCTTCACCGGCAACGCCGGCAAGGCCCGCAGCCGCGGTGTGGAGCTCGAGACCGCCCTGCAGGCCACCGACGCCCTCCTGCTCGCCCTGAACGGCTCCTGGGTGGAGGCGGAGATCCGGACCGACGTGGCATCGCTGGGCGCGCGACGCGGCGACCGCCTGCCGGGCGTGCCGCAATGGACGCTGGGGGCCCGGACGGAGCTGGCCCTGGGCCGGATCGGCGCCTTCGAGGGCCGGCTGAACGCCAGCTACCGGTACACCGGGGACCGCAGCACGTCCTACGCGCTCAACGTCGCCCGGCCGCAGGCGCCCCTGCACTCGTACGACATCGTCGACCTGCGGGCGACCTTCAGCCGCGATGCGCTGGAGATCGCCCTGTTCGCCGACAATCTGTTCGACACGCGGGCGGACCTGAACAACGACACGGTGTTCGTGACCCGCGGCCTGAAGACGACGAACCGTCCGCGGACCCTGGGCGTGACCCTGCGCGCAGGCTTCTGAGCAGCGCCCCCGCGCGGCCTGCCGCGCGGGGGCTCCCTCCTTTTCTCCCGTTCCCGGTAGGGCCATCATGCTCGGACAACGCCTCAGCGACCTGCCAACGCCGCTGCTCCTGCTGGATCTGCCGACGCTGGAGCGCAATGCGGGCCGGATGGCGCAGCGCGCCGGCGCGCTGGGGCTCGCCTTCCGGCCCCACGTCAAGACGGCCAAGTCGATGCAGGTGGTGCAGCGCATGCTGGGGTCCGCCGCCCCGCGGATCACCGTGTCGACGCTGCGCGAGGCGGAGTACTTCCTGGCCGGCGGCATCCCCGACATCACCTACGCCGTCGGCATCATCCCCGACCGGTTCGAGCGGGCCGCCCGCCTGCTCGATGCGGGGGCCCGCCTGACGCTGGTGTCCGATTGTCCCGAGGTCGTCGGGCGGCTGGGCCGGTTCGCCCGGGATACCGGACGGTGCTTCGACCTGCTGATCGAACTCGATGTCGGGGCGCACCGCGCCGGCCTGCCCGTCGACGGGCCCGACCTCCTCGACCTCGGACGGCGGATCGCGGCCGACGCCGGCCTCCGCCTGGCCGGCGTCCTGACCCATGGCGGGCACGCCTATGGCTGCGACGGCCCCGAGGCGTTGCGCGCGGTGGCCGACCGGGAGGCGCTGGACGCCACCCGGGCGGCCGAGCGGCTGCGGCAGGCGGGTCTTGCCTGCCCCGTCGTCAGCATCGGCTCCAGCCCGGCCGCGCATGCCCTCGGCGACCCCGCGGGCGCCACCGAACTGCGGGCGGGCGTCTATGTCTTCAACGACCTCGACCAGGTCGAGCTCGGCTGCTGCGGCCTGGGCGACATCGCGGTGTCGGTGCTGGCCAGCGTCATCGGGCACAACCGGGCCGCCGGCCGCATCCTGCTGGATGCCGGGACCCTGGCCCTGTCCAAGGATGCCGGGCTGACCACGGGTGTCGGGCGCGGCTATGGGCTGGTCTGCGATCCCGCGACCCTGGCTCCCCTGGAGGTCGGCACCCTGTCGGCCATGAGCCAGGAGCACGGGCTGATCGCCGTCACCGACGCGCGGGCGTTCGACCGGCTGCCGGTCGGCGCCAAGGTGCGCATCCTGCCCAACCATGCCTGCATCACCAGCGCCGCGTTCGACCGCTACGTCGTGCTCGCCGGCCAGCAGGTGATCGGCGTCTGGGACCGGGTCAATGGCTGGTAGTCTGGGGCGCCGGCGGTTCGCGCCGCCGGCGGCCGGGCCGGCCCGTCCACCGCCCCGTCCTGGCGCGCCCGCCCGACCCGAGGAGCCCCGCCCATGAAGATCTTCATCGCCGAACTCTGCACGGAGACCAACACCTTCTCGCCGATGCCGACGGGATGGCGGGGCTTCGAGGAGTCCGGCATCGGCTACGGGACCGGCTCGCAGCGCCGCGCCACGGTCTATGGCGGCGTGCTGGCACGCTGGCGCGCACGGTCCGAGGCGCTCGGGTGGACGGTGGTGGAAAGCGTCAGCGCCTGCGCCCAGCCGGCCGGCCGCACCCTGCGCCCCGTCTACGAGGCGCTGCGCGACCGCATCCTGGACGACCTGGCGGCCGCGGCACCGGTGGACCTGGTGCTGCTGGGCCTGCACGGCGCCATGGTGGCCGAGGGGTATGACGACTGCGAGGGCGATCTCCTGGCCCGGATCCGGGCCCTGGTCGGACCTGGCGCGGTGGTGGGTGCGGAGCTCGACCTCCATTGCCATCTGACCGCGGCCATGCGGGACAACGCCACCGCACTCATCGGGTTCAAGGAGTATCCGCACACCGACATGGTGGAGCGCGCCGACGAGCTGTTCGATCTCTGCCGGGCGGCGGCGGAGGGACGGGTGCGGCCGGTCACGGCCGTGTTCGACTGCGCCATGATGGGGCTGTACCAGACCACCCGGGAGCCCATGGCCGGGTTCGTCGCGGCGATGCGCGCGGCGGAGGCGAAGCCGGGCATCCTGTCCGTGTCGCTCGGCCACGGCTTTCCCTGGGCCGATGTCGCCGACGTGGGGACCAAGCTCTGGGTGATCGCCGACTGCGACGCCGACCTCGCCCGCCGCGAGGCGGAACGGCTCGGCCGGCAGGTCTATGGCCTGCGCGAGCGGCTGGCGGTGCCCGCGCTGCCGATCAGCGCGGCGCTGGACCGGCTCGAGGCCGGGCGCGACGGCCTCGTCGTCCTGGCGGACATTGCCGACAATCCGGGCGGCGGCGCCCCGGGCGACAGCACCTTCCTGCTGGAAGGGCTGCTGGCGCGGGGCATCGGCGGGGTGGCGCTCGGCTGCCTCTGGGACCCCGTCGCGGTCGATGTGTGCCTGGACGCCGGACCGGGCGCGGTGCTGCCGTTGCGGGTCGGCGGCAAGATGGGACCGGTGTCGGGGCGCCCGCTGGACCTGGAAGTGACGGTACGGGCGGTGCGCCAGGATCATTGCCAGACCGGTCTGACCGGCGCGCCGGTCCAGCTCGGCCGGTCGGCCTGGGTTCATGCCTCGGGGATCGACCTGGTGCTCTGCAGCATCCGGACGCAGGTCTTCGCGCCGGATGCCTTCACGGGCCTGGGGATCGACCTGGGCGGGCTGCGGGCCGTGGCGGTCAAGTCGACCCAGCATTTCCATGCCGCCTTCGCGCCGCTGGCGTCGGCCGTGCTCTACGTCGACAGCCCCGGGGCGATCGCTCCGGATTTCGCCGCCATCCCCTATACCAAGCGGCCCGGCGCGTACTGGCCGCGGGTGCCGGATCCCCTGGGACTGGGATGAGGCGCCGGTCGGCGGTTCCCGGCGACCCGGGGGCCCTCGGCAATCCGGCAGGTTGACGGCGAGGCCGACCGGCACGGCGGCCCCGGCGGCTTTGCCGTGCCCGCTGGGAACCGGCGGGGCGCAGAGACGCACCTCCCCCTATCCACCCTCTCCGGGATGCCCGCACCGGCGGGGCCGCGGCGAAGCGGCACGCCGGCGGCCGTCGACGCCGCTGCGTCCGGAATGCCGGGAAAAGAAAGAGGCGGAGCGCAGGCGCTCCGCCTCGAGTGAGCCTGCCCGCGGGGAGGGGCAAGCAGGGAGCCCGTCCGGCGGATCAGTACTGGAAGGAGAAAGTGGCGAGGTCGAAGGCCAGGGCGAGGCCGGCGAAGGTCACCAGGGCCAGACCGACCAGCGTGGCGCCGAGCCTGCGGCCGAGCGGGGCCGCAGGGGCCCGCCACCGAGCCGGCACGTCCACGATGGCGAGCAGGGCGCCGGCGATGCCGAGGATGGCGGCGAGCCGCAGCAGGTGGAGCCAGACGTCGCCCCGCGCCGTGTGCAGCGTCAGGTCCATGCCGGCCGCGGTCAGGAACGTGGCCCATCCGACCAGACAGGCAAGGCTGGCCACCACCGCGATCCGGATGCCCCAGCGCCGCCAGGCCGGCACGGTCGAAGGAATGGCAGGGTGCCGGTCCCGCAGCGACCAGAGGGCCTGGGCGATCCAGGCCAGGATCGCCGCCGCGAAGAGTCCCGCCAGACCCTGGAGCGTCGGCAGGATCCAGGGAAGCCACCAGGCGGCCCGGTCGTACTGGATGACCTGCACCGGATAGTCGGATGCCATCCGCACCACGGTGCCCGCGGAATCGCGGACGACGGCGAGGGAGTATTCGCCGGTGGCGTCGCGCCAGAGGTCCGGCGCGACCGGCGTCCAGGCAACCGGCTTGCCCCCGGTGTCGCGCAGGGCGTCCACCTGCAGCTGACCGCCGGACCCGGCGGAAACCGTCACGACGTTCCTGAGGGCGCTCAGTCCCACCGGCCCGTCCGCAACGCGCCGGGTCGGAAGATAGGAGCCGGCCGCCGCCGCGGTGTCCGCCGCAGGGTGCGGACTGGTCCCGGAGACTGCCGGCGCGCCGGGGAAGTAGCGGTCCATGAAGTCTTCCCACAGCAGCCGGCCGGTCAGCCCCGCATTGGGCATGCCGCCGCGGGCATTGAAGGAGAAGAACACCCCGACGCCCTGGTCCGGCAGCAGCTTGACCACGGAATGGAAGTAGCCGGTGTTGCCGGCGTGCCAGACGACCCGGTGCCCGTTGCGCCGTTCCAGGAAGAAGCCGAGGCCGAGGCCGGTCAGGTCCGGATGCGCGCTGGCCGCCTGGGTGAACATGGCCTGCAGCGTCTCGGGACGCAGGATGCCGGTGCCGTCGAGGCTTCCGCCCTTCAGGTAGGCCCGCATCAGCCGCGCGATGTCGGGCGCGGTCGTCGAGAGGGCGCCGGCCGGAGCGGCGGTGATGAACTCGAAGGTTCCGGGACCGGCGGAGGCCATCCGGTAGCCCGCGGCGAGATCGCTGGACAGGGGCTCGGGGACCGGCTGCGCCAGGGTCGAGCGGGTCATGCCCAGCGGCTGGAAGAGGCGGGCCTCCACGTAGTCGGCATAGGGCATGCCGGACACGCGCTCGACGATGTAGGCGGCGAGCGCGCTGCCGTAGTTGGAATAGGCGATGACCTGGCCGGGCGGATGGAGGCGCGCCGGGACGTGGGTGCGCAGGTAGGTGCCGAGCGGCTGGAGGGATGCCGGGTCGGCGGCCGTCATGTCCCGGACGACATCGGCGAAGCCGGCGCTGTGCGTCATGAGATGGCGCAACGTGATGGGCGCGCCGGGCTCGTGGGGTATCGGGAAGTCGAGATAGGCGTTGACGTCCCGGTCGAGGTCGAGGACCCCCGCCTCCACCTGCTGCATCACCGCCGTCCACACCAGCAGCTTGGCGACCGACCCGACCCGGAACAGCGTCCGCGCAGGATCGACGGCACGCTCCGCCGCGACGTCGGCGTGGCCGTAGCCGCGGGAGACGAGGACGGCGTCGTCCTTGACGATGGTCACCACGGCCCCCGCCATGTCTCCGGCAGCCAGGGCGCTGGGGATGGCCCGGTCGAGGAAGGCCGACACGTCCTCCGTTGTCAGGGCGGCGCCCTGCGAGGGGGGTGCCGCCGCCGAGGGGCTGTCCGCCGCGCGGCCGGGGGCAGGGATGCAGAGGGAAAGGACGGCGGCCGGCAGCAGGACGCGGCGCGCCAGACGGAGCCAGTTCATCGGGGGAGGAGCCATGAAGCCTTCCTGACGGGATTTCTGGTGGTGGCGGGGCCGGCCGCGGGAAGCACGGGGGGCGCTCTCCCGCCGGCACCGCCGGGCGGCGCCGCCGGCCGTCCCCGCACCGGGGAGGGGATGCGGCGGCTAGCGCGGCGGCGGGGCCTGGCGCTTGACGAAGCGGCCGGGCAGGGCGCCGGTGGCTGCGCCATCCTGCAGGACCGGCATGCCGTTCACCACGACGTGGACCACGCCTTCGGACAGGGCCGCGGGGTCCACGTAGCTAGACCGGTCGCGGATGGTAGCCGGGTCGAACACGGTGAGGTCGGCCACCAGGCCGACCGCGATGCGGCCCCGGTCGTGGAGATTCAGATGCGCCGCCGGGAATGAGGTCATCTTGCGGATCGCCTCGGGCAGCGACAGGAGGCCGACGTCCCGCACATAGTGGCCGAGCACGCGGGTGAAGGTCCCGGTGGAGCGGGGATGATGGCCCTGCGGCCGGGCCGGATCGACATAGGCGCCGTCGCTGGCGATCATGGTCCAGGGCTGCACCATCAGGGTCCGGACATCCTCCTCGGCGACGGACCCCAGGGTCACGATGACGGGCTCCGGGTTCGCGACGATCAGCTCGGCGACCAGGTCGAACGGATCGGCTCTGCGCTCCTCGGCCAGCAGCTGGATGTTCCGGCCGACCAGGGACGGCGACGACGGCGCGTGCACGATGCGCATGCTGCCGTAGCCGACCGCCTTGATCCAGGCGAACCCGCCCCGCAGCCCCTGCTCGCTGGTTCGGCGGATCTCGGCCCGCGCCGCCGGATCGGCCAGCAGGCGCCGCAGCTCGCCGGGGTCGGGCTTGGCCGCGGTGGCGAGGAGCTCGCCCGGGACGATGACGATCTCCTCGAGCGCCGCGGTTGCGGCACCGTCGTACGGATACTGGTCGGCCACCACGGTGCGGCCGGCGCGCCGGGCCGCCTCGACGAGCTCGACCTCGGCCGCGGCCAGTCCCTGGTTGATCAGGCCGACCGGCTTGACGTGGGCGAGCTTCACCGGGATGCCGGCCTGCCGGCCGATGTCGATCGCCTCCTGGTCGGAGGCCAGAAGCTCGAACACCGGATTGCGGGTATGCGAGTCGTAGATGCCGCCGAAGGGGGCGACCTCCCTGGCCAGCGCCACCACCTCCTCGGTCTTGCTGAACATTCCCGGCTGGTACATGAGGCCGGTCGACAGGCCGAGGCAGCCCATCTCCATGCCCTCGCGCACGAGCCGGCGCATGGTGTCCAGTTCCGCCGCCGTCGGGGCATCCGGGCGGTTGCCCATCACCTGGCGCCGGATGCCGTTGTGGCCGACGTAGAAGGCATAGTTGATGCTGCTTCCCCGCTCCGACAGGGTGGCGATGAGACGGTGGATCTCCGCCGGGGCGAAGTTCCCGTCCGGCCCGTCGACGACCGTGGTGATGCCCTGCGTGAGGAGCTGGGTGAAGTCCAGGGAGCCCTGCGACCGCACCAGCCGGTGTGGCACGTGGCTGTGGGCGTCGATGAACCCGGGGGCGACGACGCGGCCGCGCGCGTCGAGGACGTGTGTGGCGGCGACGTCGGCAAGGTCGCCGACGCGGACGATCCGCCCGGCCTGGACCCCGACGTCGGCCGGGTATCCCGGCGCGCCGGTCCCGTCTATCACGGTGCCGCCGCGGATGATGAGGTCCAGCTCCTCGGCGCCGGCGGGCCCTGCCGCCAGCAGCAAACCGAAGGCGAGCGCCCGCAGGCGTCCTGCCGTCCGTGCCATGGGTTGTCTCCCGTCAATTCTGGATTCCGGAGCGCGCCGCACATCTGGCGGCAGGCATTCCCTCGGCGCGTCCGCCCGTCCCGGTCCCGGCGGGGACGGGCATGGACGGCCGGGGGCGGGCCTCGCCTAGAAGCGCGCCCGGACGCCCGCGTAGTAGTAGCGCCCGACCACGTCGTAGAGGCCGGTGTTGGTGGCGAAGGACTGGATGAAGTCCGTCGGGACGACCGGCGGGCCGTTGTCGAACAGGTTGTTGACGCCCCCGAACAGCTCGACCGTGTAGGGGCCGAGGTTGGTGCTGGCGCGCGCCGAGACGTCGACGTACCACTGCGCCCCGACGTGGTTGTCTTCGATCTCCTCGGCGGTCAGGGTGTTGCTGAGCTTGCCGGGACCGATGTAGCGGACCGAGGCGGTGGTGCCGAACCAGTCCGTCAGGTAGCCGACACGCCCGTTCCACCGCCATTTCGGGACGCCGCGGTTGGTGCTGTCGGCCCCCACCTCTCCGGCGCGCTCGAACCGGGTCACGCTGTCGGGGGATTCGCTCTTCTCGTAGACGTAGCTGCCCAGGAGACGCAGGTCGACGGTGTCCTGGTCGCCCAGGCCGACCTGCGCCGCCTCGAAGCGGTAGTCCACCTCGAAGTCGACACCCTTGGTGCGGGACGCCGCGCTGTTCAGGTAGGTGCTGCGGATCTCCGTGAGCTGTCCGGTTTCCGAGCGCGTGACGAAGGCGCAGCTGGCGTTGGGGAAGCCCTGTCCGTAGCAGCGCTCCAGGATCGTCTGGCCGGACAGCAGCGAGATGGCGCGCTGGACGTCGATGTCGTACCAGTCGACCGAGGCCTGGAGGCCCGGCACCAGGCCGGGCGTGAAGACGGCGCCCACCGACCGGGTCTCGGCGCGCTCCTCATCGAGGTCCAGGTTGCCGCTCTGCGGCTGCCGGGCGACCCCGGCGGCGGCGACGAAGTCGGCGGCCAGGCCGGCGGCGCGGCAGCCGGCCGCGAAGGCCGGGTTGAGGGCCTGGCGGGTGGCGTCGCAGGGATCGCGCGGCGAGAAGAAGCCGACGATCCCGGTGGTGAAGAGCTCCTGGATGTTCGGGGCGCGGATGTCGCGCGACAGGGTGCCCCGGAGCAGGAGGTCGTCGGCCGGAACCCAGACCGAGCCAAGCTTCCAGGTCAGGGCCCGCCCGGTGGTGCTGTAGTCCGTCCACCGGATGGCGCCGTTCAGCTCCACCGACCGGGCGAGCGGCAGGTCGGCGAGGACCGGCACGATCGCCTCGGCGAAATATTCCGACACGGTGATGCGGCCGCTGAGCGACTGCGGGTTGCTGATGCTGAACCCGCCGGCCTGCGACACGGCGTCGGCCCTGGCGTCCAGCGTCTCCCGGCGGTGCTCCGCCCCCAGGGCGACCGCGACGGCGCCGGCCGGCAGCGTCATGATGTCGCCATCGACCTGGGCGGCGAAGACGTCCTGGCCGATCTCCTGGTCCAGCAGCGCGGTGCCGTGGACATAGGCGATGGCCTCCGGGCTGGGCGACCCGGCGCCGAACAGGTTGAGCGGCACGCAGGCCTGGGCGGCGGGGCGTAGCGCGGCCGGCAGGGCCTGCGGGTTCAGCGCCGCCCGGCAGACGATGCGGCCGGTCGCGGGGTCGCGGACGGCATCGGCCGCCAGGGCGAAGTTGGCCGCGATGAGGTTGTTCGACTGCTTGTTCAGGAATGTCGTCGATCCGTGCTGGTAGAATCCTTCCCAGGACCAGCTGTCGGCGATGCGGCCCTCCAGGCCGGCCACGGCGCGGTGAACCTGCGACCGCCGCTCGGCGATGATGGCGCCCATGTCCCGGTTGAAGCGGCCGATGGCGACCGACGGCAGGTTGTTGGCGCGCAGCGTCTGCGCCAGCGACGGCGGCAGATAGGCATTGTCGGCGGCAATGGACAGGCCGGTGGTGAAGGACGGCACGATCGGCGCCCGTGTATCCGCCTCGGTGGCGGCGCCCTCGAAGAAGAAGGTCACGTCCGGCAGCACGTCGTAATGAAAGGCGGCCGTCAGGTTGCGGCGCTCGAAGGGGACGGCGAGGACGGCGCCGTGCCCGAAATTCGCGCCCGAGCCGCCGACCATGTAGGGAGGGCTGATCACGTCGCCTCGCTGGAAGGGGCGCGGCTCGCCGTTCGGCCCGAACTCGATGTTCGCGACGGCGGGCGGGCCGAGGGTGACGCCGCCTTCGGTCATGATGGCCAGGGTGACGTCGGGCCGGATGATGGTGGCCGGCTGGCCGTCGTTGGGCCCGCGGTCCTGGGGATTGGTGATGCGCTGCCAGCGCCGGGCACCCCAGTCCCGGTCGGACTGGGCGAGGATGCCCTTGTTGCGGTGGTAGTCCGCAGCCAGGAGCACATGCCCCCGGCCGCCGAACAGGTCGTCGCCGAACGCTGCCGACACCCGGGTATCGTCCGCGTCGCCGTGCTCGGATAGGCCGTGCTGCGCCTCGACCCGGCCTCCCTTCAGGGTGGTGTCGTAGAGGATGTTGACCACGCCGGCCACCGCGTCGGAGCCCCAGGCCGCCGAGGCGCCGCCGGTGACCACCTCGATGCGCTGGACCGCCACGGCGGGCACGACGTTGAGGTCGACCGTCCCTTCCGACGTCGTCGGCACGTGGCGGCGGCCGTTGACCAGCACCAGGGTGCGGCGCGGCCCGAGGCCACGCAGGTCGACGAAGTTGCCGCCCGCCCCCGACGTCGACAGGCCGGTGTTTGTCGGGGTCGCCGTCGCCCGGAAGGCGGGCAGGTCGTTGAGGTAGCCCGCGATGTCGGGGGCCCCGCTGGCGGCGAGATCCTCCGCGGTCACGCTGGTGACCGGCGTCGGCGCGGTGAAGCCGCTGCGCGCGATGCGGGAGGCTGTCACGACGACTTCCTCGATCCGTGCCGCGCCAGCGTCCGCCTTCCCCTCCTGGGCCTCCGCCTTGCCCGCACCGTAGAGGCCGAGAATCGCGGCCAGCATCAGGCAGGACAGAGGATCGGCGCCAGCCCGTGCCGGAACGCTGCCCGTTCGCCCCGGACGCCCGCCGGGTCGTGCCCGGGAGGGCGCGGCCTGCGCGGTCGCGGGAAGGTGGTTGCAGGCGGCCTGGCTGGCGGTGTGGGGCATGGCGTCCTTCCTCAGGGTCGATGATTGGGCAGCAGCAAGCAGGCAGGGGGGCGGCAGGATTTCCGGGCGCTGGCGCGTCGCCGGAGCCGTGGGCCGCCAGGGGGGAGGGCAGGGGACGGCCCCCCCTCTTCCGATGCAGACACTCTCACGGATTCTCCAGAACGACAATACTCTCTGTGCGGAAAAGATCGGGAATCCGGGCAGCCAGGCGAAAGATTTTTGTAAGAGCTTGTTATTAGCGGAAATTTTTTCCGATTGCGCTGGGATGGTTGTTCCTCTAGTTCTCCATACAGAGATAATTCTCCTCTCGGCGGACAGGCCCCGTCAGCGGCGGTCCTGGTCGCGGCCGACATCCATGGAGGCTCCCGATGGTTGATATCCCGCACCCCTACCTGCTGTTCCTCGGGGATTCCCCCTACGCGAAGACGGCAGCGGGGATCAGGGACTGGCAGCCCGACAAGTGCGTCGGTCAGTTCCGCCTGCCGGGGACGGCCCTCGACCTCGGCCTTCCCGACATGGACCTGGACGGGGCGGTCCGGGCGGGTGCCCGGACCCTGGTCATCGGGGCATCTCCGCCGGGAGGCGGCCTCGACGCCGCCTGGACCGGCATCTTCGTCCAGGCGCTGGAGCGCGGGCTCCACATCGCCAACGGCCTGCATGTCCGGCTGAATGCCATCCCGGAACTCACAGCGGCGGCGACCCGGTCCGGGTGCCGCCTGTACGACGTCCGGGAGCCCGGGACCGAGTTCAGGATCCCGGACTTCGCCCACCGGCCCGGCCGCCGCGTCCTGACCGTCGGCACCGACTGTGCCGTCGGCAAGAAGTACACGGCGCTGGCGCTGGCGCGGGAAATGCGGTCACGCGGCATGGCGGCCGACTTCCGGGCGACGGGGCAGACCGGCATCCTCATCGCCGGCAGCGGCCTGCCGATCGACGCGGTGGTATCGGACTTCGTCGCGGCGGCGGCGACGACGCTGTCGCCGGCCGCCGCGGCGGACCACTGGGACGTCATCGAGGGGCAGGGATCGCTGTTCCATCCCGCCTATGCCGGCGTGACCCTGGGGCTGATCCACGGCAGCCAGCCGGACGCGCTGGTGCTGTGCAGCGACCCGACGCGCCTCACCCTGGAGGGGTTCCCGCATTATCCCCAGCCGACCCTGGCCGCCTGCATCGATCTGTACACGCGCGTGGCAAGCCTGACGAACAGCGGGGTCCGTGTCGTCGGGATCAGCCTCAACACTGCGCGCCTCAGCCCGGTCCAGGCGGCGACCTGCGTCCGGCGGTGCGAGGAGGACCTGGGCCTCCCCTGCATCGACCCGCTGCGTACCGGCGTCGGGCGGATCGTCGACCGGCTGCAATCCATGACGGCGGAGTGATCCCATGCTGCCGGGCGCATCGCTGCGGCTGGTCGTGCTGCCGGGCCTGGCCTTCCAGGGCGTCGTCATGGGCGGCGGCTACGCGACGGGCCGCGAACTGGTCGAGTTCTTCATGCGCAACGGGCCTGTCGGCGGCCTGCTCGGCATGGCGGTCACGGCGGCGGTCTGGAGCCTGGTGGCGGCGATGGCCTTCGAGCTCTGCCGCCGGCATGGCGCCTACGACTACCGCGCCTTCTTCAAGATCCTGCTTGGGCGGTTCTGGATCCTCTACGAGGTGCTGAACATCCTCCTGATGTTCCTGGTCCTGGCCGTCGTCTCCGCGGCGGCCGGCGAGATCATGGCCGCCAGGACGGGGGCGCCCGCGGCGCTCGGCGCGCTGCTCCTGTTCCTGCTGGTCGCCGGCCTGTGCTGCATCGGCAACAGGATGCTGGGCGCCGTGATGATGGGGCTCGCGGGCGTCGTCTATCTCTTCTACATCGCCGTCTTCCTCCTCTGCGCGACCGTCTTCCACGAGCGCATCATGGAAGCGCTGGCGCACGGTCCCGCCCGCGGTACCTGGGCGTATGACGGGCTGCGCTACGCCGGCTACAACGTCGCCTGCCTGCCGCTGATCTTCTTCAGCCTGCGCGACCTGGCGACGCGGCGTCAGGCGTGGATCGCCGGCGGGCTGGCCGGCGTCATCGGCATGCTGCCGGCCGCCTGCCTGTTCCTGGCCCTGCTGAGCCTCTATCCCGAGGTGACCGGTGCCCCGGTGCCCATGGCGCTCCTGCTCGCCGGTCTGGATGTCCCGGGTCTTGCCCTGGCGTTCGACCTCCTGCTCTTCGCCACCCTGGCGCAGACGGGCGCCGGCCTGATCCACGCCTACAACGAGCGGCTGGCCGGCGCCCTGCGGGAGCGCCACCGGGCGCTGCCCCGGACGGCCCGGGTGGCGGTGGTCGCCCTGGCGGCGCTGCTGGCGGCGGCCGTCGGCACCCGCTTCGGCCTGCCGGCCCTCGTGGCCCAGGGCTACGGCCTCATCACCTTCGGTTTCCTGGCCACCTTCGTGGCGCCCCTCCTCCTCTCACCGCTGCGCTCCCGCCTGCGGACAACCAAGAAGGACCCTGCCTGACATGCGTGCCCTGGACATCGCCCTCGAGGAATGGTCCCTGCGCGAGCCCCTCAGGATCGCCCGGGAGACGTTCCACCTGAACCGGCTGGTGCTGGTGACGCTGGCGGAAGCGGGCGCCGTCGGACGGGGGGAGTGCTGCCCCACCGGGCACTATGGCGAGACGCCGGCCAGCGTGATCGCCCAGATCGAATCGGTCCGGCCCGCCATCGAGGCCGGGGCCGGCCGGGACGAGCTTGCCGGCCTGCTGCCGCCCGGCGCCGCCCGCAACGCCCTCGACTGCGCCCTGTGGGACCTCGAGGCGAAGCGGTCGCGCCGCACGATCTGGGAACTGGCGGGGATCCCGCGTCCCCAGTCCGTCGTCAGCGCCGTCACCATCTTCATCGACGACCCCGCCGTGATGGCCCGCCATGCCCGGAGGGTGGCGGACTGTCCGATGCTGAAGGTCAAGCTGTCGGGGCAGGGGTCCCTGGAGCTGGAGCGGCTCGCCGAGGTGCGCAACGCGGCGCCACGCGCGCGCCTGATCGTCGACGCCAACGAGGCATGGGATGCGGATCTGTTCACGGACCTGGCCCCCAGGCTCGCCGCGCTGGGGGTCGAGCTGCTGGAGCAGCCGCTGCGGGCCGGCGCCGACGGCGTGCTGGAGCAGGTCACGCGGCCGCTGGCGGTCGCCGCCGACGAGAGCTGCCACACGACGGAGGATCTGGCCGGACTGGTGGGCCGCTATGACGTCGTCAACATCAAGCTGGACAAGACAGGCGGCTTGACGGAAGCCCTGCGCCTGGCTGCGGAGGCCCGCCGCCTCGGGCTCGGGGTCATGGTCGGGTGCATGGGCGGCAGTTCCCTTGCCATGGCGCCCGCCATGGTCGTGGCGGCGCTGGCCGATGTGGCGGACCTCGACGCCCCGCTGCTGCAGGCCCGGGACCGCGAGCACGCCATCCGCTATGCATCCGGTGTGATGCACGGGTATACGGGCGACCTCTGGGGCTAGGCGGCGCCCGCAGGCCCTCCGTCCGGCCGCACGGATGTGGTCGCGGCGACTCCCGTCTGATATCAATGCCCCGACCCCCGACGGGGTCGCGGCTGGTACGAGAGACGGCGGAGGTTGGATGCCCCAGGAGCGCAAGACGCTCGGCCAGATCATCCATGCCCTGCGGACCCGGCAGGGCTGGACCTTGAAGGAGATGAGCGTCAGGACCGGGATTCCGCTCTCCACCCTGGCCAAGGTGGAGAAGGACCAGCTGTCGCTGACCTACGACAAGATCCAGATGATGGCCCACCGCCTCGGGCTCAGCATGGGGGACTTCCTCAGCGAGGGGCCCGATCCCGGCGAGTCCGTCGTGACCGCGCGCCGCAGCGTCGGGCGTCCCCAGCAGGCGGTGCGGGTCGAGACCGACAACTACGTCTACCACTATCTGTGCGCCGAGCTTAAGAGCAAGCGCATGGTGCCCATGTGGGGCAAGATCAAGGCGAAGAGCGTCGATGACTTCCAGGATCTTCCCCATCATTCGGGGGAGGAGTTCATCTTCGTGATCGATGGCAAGATCGAGGTGCATACGCAGTTCTACGAGCCGGAGACCGTCCAGGCCGGCGAGGGCATGTATCTCGACAGTTCCATGGGACATGCCTACACGGCGAAGGACTGCGACGAAGCGACGGTGCTGGTCGTTTGCGCCGGGGCGGAAAGCGACCTTCACGAGCAGCTCATCGCCGCGGCCAAGGCTCCCAGGAAGGAGCGCCGCCGCGCGAAGTGACCGGCGGCGGGACCTGCAAGGGAGCGGAACGCGGCGGCCGTCCGCCGCGCCGGGGCATCTGGCCGGCGGCTATGGGGCGGCACAGGAAACCAGCGATCCCCCTTCCTTGATGCTCTTCAGGCAGATCCGGGTGGTGAAGCTCTTCACGCCCGGAAGCTGCGACAGCTGGTGCCGCAGGATGTCGTCGAGGTGGCCGACGTCGCGGGCGACGACGCGCAGCACGTAGTCCGACGATCCGACCGTCGTGTGGCACTCGATCACGCTGTCCAGGCCGACGACCGCGGCCTCGAAGGCGCCATGCCGGTCCAGCTCGATCGCGACATCGACGAAGCAGAGGATGGTGAGGCCAAGCCGCGCGCGGCTGAGGTCGCTCCGGTATCCGAGGATGACACCCGCCTCCTGCAGGGCCTGCACCCGGCTCCAGCATGGTGTCTTGGACAACCCCACCGCTTCGGCGATGTCCGCGAAGGAGGCGCGTCCGTTCGCCTCGAGCAGGGCGAGGATGCGGAAGTCAAGGCGATCGAGCATGGGCGGCATGACCCGGGTTCCCTCTCCACGGTGAAGAACAACGTTCTGCATTGACGGCGCAGCGCGGGCAAGAACGTAACAATGTCCTGCCGAAGTCGGAATATGATTGTCGTCAGATGGACCGAAAATAGACCGGTGGAGCCCGCCTGATGTGGACCCGAGACGCCCTGGCCCGGTTCGACCGGGACGACCCGCTGGGGCATTTCCGCCAGGAGTTCGACCTGCCCGACGGCGTCATCTACCTGGACGGCAACTCGCTGGGGGCCCTGCCCCGCGCCACCGCCGGCCGCCTCGCCGCGGTGGTCCGCGAGGAGTGGG
>DASPKT010000096.1:0-9991 GCA_035627915.1 Azospirillaceae bacterium | reverse complement strand
CCGGGGACCGTCAGCGCTGCGACGCGGCGGCGGCCCGGAGGCGGTGGGCGTTGGCGGTGGCGCAGCCGTGCACGGGGAGGAGCGCGCGCTGCATCGTGGCGAGCGTGGTGCCGACCGACGCGGTCGCCCAGCGGCCGGTCCGGCGGGCCAGACCGGCCGCGGTGTCGGGGCACGGGCGGCAGCCGAACGCCGCCAGGGCGACGGCGCCGTCCATCAGGTGGCGGCCGGCCTCCTGCTGGACGGTCCACCAGCCCTCCACCAGGGCGGCACCGGCCGCGGTGAAGGCGGTGACCTTCTCCGGCAGCATCAGGCCCAGTTCCGCATGGTCCGCGGCCCAGGGCGTCCGCACGGCCGCCGCCATCAGCCCGGCGCGCTCCCCGACCACGAACAGGGAGGCGCCGACGACGTCCGCCGTGCTGCCGGCAAGCGCCGCGAGGGCGTGGCTGGTGTCCCGGACATGGGACGCCAGGGTATCGAGGTTCTGCATCATCGGTCTCCGGAAGCGTGAGGGGGGCAGGAGAGGAAGGGGCCGCGCGGCCCCTTCCCCGGTCTTGCACCCGTCAGCGCCCCTGGTTCCCGGCCTGCAGCGCCGGCAGCACCTCGTCGACGGCCCCCTGCGAGGCCTTCAGGACGCGCTCGTTGCAGCCCACCCAGCCCCGCAGGGTGGTCTCCATCAGCTCGCGCTGCACCTCCACGATCTGGCCCGGGCTGGTGCAGCCCATCAGCCGGCGCGAGGCCCGCGCGGCCTCGCTGAGCGAGGCGGTCAGGCGCTCGCTCCAGGCCGCCTGCACCGCGGCCATGGCGCGCCCGGTCGCGGTGGAGAACACGGCCAGCGTCCGGATCGACCCGGCCGCGTCGCGGGCACCGTCCATGTAGCGGGCGGTCCCCTCCTGCAGCGACTCCGTGCCGCGGCGGATGCCGTCGGACAGCCCCTCGGCGACCTGGCGCGACGCCGCCCGCACGGCGCGGGCACTCTCCTCCCGCGCCGCCTCGGCGGCCTCCTGCGCGGCGGCCTCCTGGCGGGCGGCCTCGCGCGCGTCCCGGGCCTCCTGGCGGGCAGCCTCCGCCGCCTCCTGCTTGGCCTGCCCGGCCTTCTCGGCGCTGGCCAGGATGGCGTCCGCGGCCTGCTGCGCCTCGGCGTCGCTCAGCACCTTCTGCACCGCCGGCAGCAGCTCGGACTTGCCGTCCCGGACGTGGCGCTGGAAGCCCTTGCGCAGGTCGCCGACGGCGCGCAGGAAGGCGGGGTCGTTCTTCGGCATCGCCTCGAGCGCCCGGAGCCCCTCGCGCAGGGCCTTGTTGCCCTCCGTCACCCCCTGCACCAGGTCCTTGGTCTCCTTGTTGCCGGCGAGCAGCGGCAGCAGGTGGCGCTCCTCGGTCTCCGCGACCTGCTCCAGCTCGGTCTTGAGCTCGGCGAACAGGCTGTCCCTGGTCTTGACGGCGCCGTCGGAGGTCTCCGCCAGCTTGGCGAAGAGATCGTTGACCCGGGCGGGGCCGGCCCGCATGGCTTGCTGGATGTTCATCCAATTCCCTTTCATGTTGCAATGCACATATGGGTGCTGCACCGCAACATGCGAGCGGACTCTTCCCCCGCCGGGCCGATCAGGCCGGAATTGCCGCGGGCGACCTTCCGAACGCGCCGCCCGGCCCGCACCGGGGATGCAGGTCCGCTGCAGGAGGCCGGCGTGACGGATCCCCTGCGGCGGATGTTGACGCCACACGCCGGCTTGGCGGACGCCGACCCTGGTGCCGCCGGGGCCGTGCGGTGCGGGTCACCCCGCCGAAGGCAAGCCATGCCGACCGCCAGTCGCCGCGCCCAGCCCGCCCGCAACCCTGCGGGCGCCAGCCCCTCCCTTGCCGAGCGCCTCACCGCCGCCGTCGTCAGCCCGCCCCGCTGGTCGGCGCTGCTGATCACCGTCCTGGCCGCCGGGCTCGCCGGCCTCGTCACGTTGATGCGCTGAGGGTAGGAAGCCCGCCGGCGCGGACCGGAACCGGCGCGCGGCGCGGCGGCACTGGTGCCCCGCCGCGCCCGGCCTGCCCTGCCTGCCTGCCTGCCTGCCGGCCTCCCGGCCTCCCGGCCTCCCGGCCCTGCCATGACACCGGGCCGGGCATGGGGGAACCGGAAGCGGTCACTGCGGGCGACGCCGTCACCGGGGGCGACCGGGCGCCATCCTCGCCGTGCCGATGCTGGCGGTGACGAAGGTCGCCAGCGACCGGGCTCGAGCTGAATCAAATCACCCCGCGAACCGCTGCCTCCTTGCATGCCGCGCCAGGGTGGACCGTCGCGAACACGTCTTGAAATCAGGGAAAAGCGTCCTTCAGGCCATACCGACGCTGCGGCACTGTGACCGGAATCTTGGGAATCCGAACCGCCGCAGATGCCCCTCGCCCCTGGCCCAGCCCGGTCTCCCCGCGCCTGCCGGGGTGCCGCATACAGCCGGGGCCGTGCGGACGGCGGACAGGACGGCGACCGGGTCCCGCCGGCGCCGGAAACAACAAGGCCTGAAAAGGGAGAGACATGAGAACCCAAGTCAAAGCGCTGCTGCTGGCCTCCGCCGGCCTCGCGGTCGTCCTCGGCACAACCGGCCTGCGCGCGCAGCCGGCCCCCGCCACCGGCCGGCAGGACGGCGGCCCGATCGAGGAGATCATCGTCACCGCGACCAAGCGCGAAACGCGGCTGCAGGACACGCCGGCGCAGGTCAGCGCCTACGCCGCCGAGTTCATCGAGCGCAACGCCGTCCGCGAGTTTTCCGACCTCGCCTCCTCCATCCCGAACGTGGTCGCGCCGGACGGCGTGGTCGGCACCCCGGTCGTGGCCATCCGCGGCATCTCCAGCCCGGCCAAGGGCGGCGCCGCCGCGGAGCAGCCGGTCAGCACCTTCCTCGACGGCGTCTTCATGCCGGAGGGCAGCCTGGACGACCTGATCTTCGACATCCGGCAGATCGAGGTCATTCGCGGGCCCCAGGGCGTCATCTGGGGCAGCAACACGCTGGCCGGCGCCATCAGCTACACCTCGCAACGGCCGACCGAGACGTTCGAGGGGTCGGTCGAGGCGGGCTACGGCAACTACGACCTCTTCCAGCTGCGCGGCGCGATCTCCGGACCGGTCGTCGAGGACAAGCTGCTCTTCCGCCTGGCCGCCGCGCACCAGGAGCAGGACGGCTATTCCGAGCGCGTGTCCGGCGGCAGCTACGGCGCCCGCAACCGCGAGGGCCTGCGCGGGTCGCTGCATGTCCGCCCGTCGGAGCCGTTGGCGGTCACCCTCATCGGCGACTACTCGGAGAGCACCTTCACCAACGTCACGTTCGAGTACTTCACCGGCCCCTTCGCCGCGCTGGCCGGCACGAACGGCCGCACCCGGCGGCAGGAGACGGACTTCTTCGAGCCGAGCCGCTCGGAGTCCAAGGGCATGGCCGGGCTGGTCGACTACGACGCCGGCGCCGCCATCCTGTCCTCGGTCACCGGCTACCGCAAGGTCGACCAGACCCTCAACCTCGACACCGACTCCTCGTCGCTGCTGCTCATCCACGACGAGATCGAGAGCGGCGTCGAGCAGGTCAGCCAGGAGTTCCGCCTGACCTCCGCCGAGGCGCCGGGGCGGCGCTTCGACTGGATGCTGGGCGTCTACTACTACCGGCGCGACCAGGCCGTGGACCAGTTCGAGCGGATCGGCGCCGAGATGGTGGGCCTGCCGCCCGGCGGCGAGGCCCGGGTGGAGATCGACTTCGACAACGAGGTGGAGAGCCGCGCGGCCTTCGGCACCGCCTCCTACGAGCTGGCCGACGCGCTGACGGCCGAGGCCGGACTGCGGGTCACCCGCGACAGGAAGCGCTTCGACGGCGCGGTGTCGACGACGGCCGTGATCCCCGGCGTCGGCACGGTTCCGCTGGGATCGCTGCCCAACAGCCTGGCGCTGACGGACACCCAGGTCTCGCCCATGGCCACCCTGTCCTACCGGCCGGCGGCGGACATCCTCGTCTATGCCTCCTGGGGACGGGGCCACAAGAGCGGCGGGTTCAACGACAGCCGGGTCGACCAGCCGACCTTCGACGCGGAGACGGCGGACAGCTACGAGGCAGGCGTCAAGACGGCGTGGCTGGATGAGCGGCTGGTGCTGAACCTCGTCGGCTTCTACATCGACTACCGCGACCTCCAGGTGCGCGGCGTGCAGGGCACCACGCCGCTGTTCCGCAACGCCGAGCAGGCGGTCAGCAAGGGCGTCGAGGCGGAGGTCGTGGCGCGGCCGCTGCCGAACTGGACGCTGTCCGGCTCCCTCGCCTACAACGACGCCGCCTACGAGGACTTTGTCATCGGCGGCATCGGTCCGGGCGGCGGCGACCTCGACCTGTCCGGCAACCGCATGCCGCTCGCCCCGCGGACCAGCCTCCACCTGTCCAGCCAGTACACGCAGCCCCTGGGCGGGCTCGGCGACGGCTACGTGCATGGCGAGTGGAACCGCAAGTCCGCCTACTTCCTCGACTTCATGAACGATCCCGGCGGGCGGCAGGATGCCTACGACGTGGTGAACGCCCGCCTGGGCCTGGCCCTGCCCAACGGGATCGACGTCTCGGTCTGGGGCCGGAACCTGACCGGTTCGGACTACAAGGTCGATTTCATCGGCGACCTTCCGCCGGCGGTCTTCGGCGGGTCGCAGTTCCATATCCTGGCCCCGCCCCGGACCTACGGGGTCGACGTGAAGGCCACGTTCTGACCGGACGGCCCACGCCCCGCCCGCTGCCCCCCCCGCCCCGTCCCGCCGGGGCGGGGGCCCCTCAGCCGGGGGTGGTGGCGGCAGGCGGGGACGGCTGCGGGTTCCGCTTCGCCTCGCGGCGGACCATCTGCGGCGGCTGGCCGGTCGTCTTGACGAAGGCGCGGCGCATCCGCTCGCCGTTGCCGAAGCCGGTGCGGCGCGCGACCTCCTCCAGGTAGGTGGCGCCCGTCTCGATCGCCGCCCGCGCGGCCTCCACCCGCAGCCGCTCGATCGCCTTGGCCGGGGGCAGCCCCGTCGATTCGGTGAAGGCGCGGGTGAACTGGCGGACGCTGAGGCCCGCACGCTCCGCCAGCCGCTCCACGCCCAGCGGCTCCGCCAGCCGCTCGCGCGCCCAGGTCAGCAGCGCCGCGAAGCGGTGGTCCGGCGTCACCATGTCTAGCAGCGCCGAGTGCTGGGACTGCGTGCCCGGACGCCGGTGATAGACCACCATCTTCTGCGCGACCTTGCGCGCGACGTCGTCGCCGTGGTCGCGGCGGATCATGCCGAGGGCGAGGTCGATCCCGGCGGACACGCCGGCGGAGGTCCAGACGCCGTCGTCCTCGACGAAGATGCTGTCCGGGTCGACGGTGACCAGCGGATAGCGCCGCTTCAACTCCGCGGCGACGGCCCAATGCGTAGCCGCGCGCCGCCCGTCCAGGACGCCGGAGGCCGCCAGCACGAAGGCACCGGAGCAGACGCTGGCGACCCGCCGGCCGGCCCGGGCCGCCTCGGCTATGGCGTGCAGCAGGTCCGGCTGCGGGGTCCTGGTACGCGCCGTCTCCCCGCCCGGCACGAGCAGCGTGTCGCAACTCACCGCATCGGCCAGCGGTACCGCCTCCACCGCGATGCCGCCGGAACTCGCGACCCGGCCGCCCGGCGACGCCGCGAGGGTCACCGCGTAGGGCGCCCCGAAATGGCCCGCGATCTCGAAGGCGGAGGCGGGGCCGGCGGCATCCAGGATCTGGAACCCCTCATAGACCAGGATGGTGACGCGGGACATGCGGGCGACCTGAATTCAGGGAAGTACGTCCTTCAGGACGGTACAGGGCTTTGCCAATGTCAAGCGGCTTGCCGGTGTCCGCCTCCGGCCCGCCGGCACATCGAGAAACCGAACCCTGGGAGGAGAGCCCCCCGTGTATGTCCGCCTCGCCGCGCTCATCGTCCTTGCCGCGACCTCCGCCTGCTCCGCAGCACCGCCGGGCGGCGCCGGGACGCCGCTCATTGAGCGGACCAGGCTGTTCGGCAACCCGTCGAAGGTCGAGGCGCGCCTCAGCCCCGACGGGCGGTGGCTGTCCTGGCTGGCGCCCCGCGACGGCGTGCTCAACATCTGGGTGGCCCCCGCCGGGGCCCCGTCGCAGGCGCGCCCCCTCACCGCGGAGGCCGGGCGGCCGATCCAGCAGTATGTCTGGGCGCCGGACTCCTCGATGGTGCTCTTCATCAACGACGCCGGCGGCGACGAGAACTTCCTGCTCTACGGGGTGGAGGTGGCGACCGGGGCGCAGAGGACCCTGACCCCCTTCCAGAAGACCCGCGCCCAGATCGTCAAGATCAGCCCCCTCGTCCAGGACCGCATCCTCGTCGGCCTGAACGACCGCGACCCGCGCTGGCACGACGTCTACAGCCTGGACCTCCGGTCCGGCACGCTCACGCCGGTCCTGCGCAACGACGGCTATGCCGCCTTCGTCGCCGACGAGACGCTCGCCCTGCGCGTCGCCGCCCGGGCGCGCCAGGACGGCGGCACCGATTTCCACCGGGTGGCCGGCGGCAAGGTCGCCGGGGAGCCGTTCGGCTCGGTCGGGCTGGACGATTCGATGACCACGCGGCCGCTGCGCTTCACCGCCGACGGCCGGACGCTCTACTGGGTGGACTCCCGCGGCCGCGACACCGCCGCGCTGGTCGCCGAGGAGGTTGCCACCGGCCGCACGACCGTCGTCGCCCAGGACGCCCGCGCGGACGTCGGGAACATCCTGGTCGACCCGGTCCTGGCCGATCCCCGGACGGGCGTGGCCCAGGCCTACCTGGTCGACCATCTCCGCGCCGACTGGGTGGCGCTGGACCCCGCCATCAAGGCGGACCTCGATTTCCTGGCCGGCAGGCTCAAGGGCGAGGTGACGGTCACCTCGCGCACGCTGGCGGACGACGCCTGGACGGTCGAGGTAGATCCGGTCGCGGCGCCGCCGGCGACCTACCTCTACCGCCGCCGCGACCGGACGCTCGACCGGCTCTTCGTCGGCCGGCCGGAGCTGGAGGGGGCGCCGCTGGTCGACATGCATCCGCTGGAGCTGAAGGCGCGCGACGGGCTCACGCTGGTCTCCTACCTGTCCCTGCCGCCGGGGAGCGATCCCGACGGCGACGGCCGGCCCGAGGCGCCGGTGCCGACCGTCCTGCTCGTCCACGGCGGCCCCTGGATCCGCGACCACCACGGCCACGATCCCTATCACCAGTGGCTGGCGAACCGGGGCTATGCGGTGCTGTCGGTCAACTACCGGGGCTCCTCCGGCTTCGGGAAGGGCTTCCTGTCCGCCGGCGACGGGCAGTGGGCGGGCCGGATGCACGACGACCTGCTCGACGCGGTCGCCTGGGCCGTGGCCTCCGGCGTCGCCGCCAAGGACAAGGTGGCGATCATGGGCGGCTCCTACGGCGGCTACGCGACGCTGGTCGGCCTCGCCTTCACCCCGGACATTTTCGCCTGCGGCGTCGACATCGTCGGGCCCTCCAACCTGACGACGCTGCTGGAGACGACGCCGGCATACTGGGAGTCGCTGAAGCGCCAGCTCTACAAGCGCATCGGCGACCCGACGACGGAGGAAGGGCGCCGGCTGCTGCGCGACCGCTCGCCGCTGTTCCGGGCCGGCGACATCCGCAAGCCGCTGCTGATCGCCCAGGGCGCCAACGACCCCAGGGTCAAGCAGGCCGAATCCGACCAGATCGTGCAGGCGGCCGCGGCCAGGGGCGTCCCGGTCACCTACGTCCTGTTCCCCGACGAGGGCCACGGCTTCGCCCGGCCGGAGAACAACATCGCCTTCGCCGCCGTCGCGGAGAATTTCCTGCAGCAGTGCCTGGGCGGGCGGGCCGAGCCGATCGGCGGGGCGCTCGGCGCCTCCAGCGCCCGGGTCCCCCACGGCGCGGCCTTCGTGCCCGGCCTGGCTGCCGCCCTGTCGGGCCGGGAGAACCGCCCGGAGTGATCCGGACGACAGACAAGGAACGGACACCATGATCGACAGACGAAGCCTCCTGGCGCATGCCGCTGCCATCGCCGCGATGACGCCGGCGCTGTCCTGGGCGCAGCAGGACGCATCCCCCGCTCCCCCCGCGACGGTTCCCGGCCTCAGGCTGCAGGGGCGGGAGCAGATCGCCATGCTGCTCTACCCGGGGTTCACCGCCCTGGACTTCGCGGGGCCCTATCACTTCCTGGCGGCGATGCCCGGGGCGACGGTCCACCTGGTCACCAACCAGCCGGACCTCCGCCCGGTCGCCAGCGACCTCGGCATGGCGGTCCAGCCCACCGTCACCCTGGCGGACTGCCCGGCCGACGTGACCGTCCTGTTCGTGCCCGGCGGCACGTCCGGAACGCTGGCTGCCGCCCGCGACGCGGCGACCATCCGGTTCCTGCGCGACCGCGCCGCCCGGGCGACCCATGTCACCAGCGTGTGCACGGGCTCGCTGATCCTGGGCGTGGCGGGCCTGCTCAGGGGCAGGCGGGCCACGTCGCACTGGTGCGCCGTCCCCCTGCTGGACCGGTTCGGGGCGACGCCGGTGAAGGGCCGGGTGGTCCGGGACGGCAACCTCATCACCGGCGCGGGGGTCTCCGCCGGCATCGACTTCGGCATCTCCCTGGTGGAGGAGCTCCGCGGCCGGCCGCTCGCGGAGGCGGAGGTGCTGGTGTCGGAATACGCGCCGGAGCCGCCGCTTCCGGGAGGAACGCCGGAGACGGCGCGGCCCGAGATCACCGAGTTCATGGCAGCCGCGCTCAGCGGCTTCGTCAAGGAAGCCGCGACGCTGAAGATTGCCGGGTGACCCGCCCGCCGGGCTCGCCTAGCCTGATCATTCCCGTGGCGCCAGCCTACCGGCGCCCCTTTCGACGACCGACCCGGGGTGCCCATGGCGCGACGCATTCTCCTCCGGGCCCTCCTCGGGGCCGCTGTGGTCGCAGCGGTCGCGGGGGGCCTGGCTTGGCTGAACCCCCGGCCGGCGGAGTACCCGGTCCGTGCCGGGCTGCTGGCGGGCGGCATCCCCTTCATCCAGGGCGGCGCCGGCCCGAAGCACGCGGTCGTGTTCTTCGGCGGCAACGCCCTGCTGAAGCCCCTGCACCGCTCATCCGACCCCGGGCGCTACGCCCGCCAGGTCGGCGCGCTGCTGCCCGAGGGCTACCGCTTCACCATCCTCGGCTACCGCGAGGACCCGCCGGAGGGGCACGGGCTCGACGCCATCGTCCGCGACTTCGCCGACGTGATGAGGCGCGAGATCGGCCGGCCGGACCTGGTGATGGGGATATCCTTCGGAGGGTTCGTCGCCCAGCGCTTCGCCGCCGAGCATCCCGACCTCGTCGACCAGCTGGTCCTCCTCATCAGCGGACATCGCTTCTCCGCCGCCGGCCGGGAGAGGATGGACCGGCAGTTCGCATTCCTCGAGGCCGGGGACGTGCGCGGCCTCGTCGGGGACAACGCCCTGCTGTTCAGGCGTCCCTGGTACAATTGGCTTGTCAGCCTGAAGCTCTGGATGGAGGGCGGAAGGGTCGCGTCCGAGGCGACGGACCCTGCGCTGGTGCTGCGCTCCTACCGCGCGCTCTTCGGCGAGGACCTCGGCCGCAACAGGGACTTCACCGGGCGGATCGCGGCCCCGACCCTGGTGGTGGGCGGCACCGCGGACCAGTTCTTCGACGTACACACCTTCCAGGAAACCGCGGATCTGCTGCGGGATGGCCACCTCGTCCTGTTCACGGATGAGACGCACATGCTGCCGATCGAGAGAAGCCGCGACGTGGCCGACGCCATCGCCGGGTTCCTCCGGGACACCGGACCGCGGAGCCGGAGCGGCACCCCGGTGCCGGCCCTCCTCGAGGCGGGCGCGCCGCGGCCGCTCCGCGGCATGCGGCCATGACCTTTCCCCTGTTCCGCAACCCCCAGGCAAGGCGCGGCCCCTACCCGCCGGCCCTCGCCGGCATCATCGGGCTGGCGGCGCACGCGCAGGCCGCGGCGCGCATCACCCGCTGGCCGGGCTACGCGCCGACGCCGCTGCACCGGC
>DASPKT010000095.1:0-15066 GCA_035627915.1 Azospirillaceae bacterium | reverse complement strand
GGCCCGCGCCCGCTGCGCCTCTCCTACTCCGGCCAGGTGCTGCGGGTGAAGGGGACCCAGCTGCGGCCCGAGCGGCAGTTCGGCCAAGTCGGCGTGGAGCTGATCGGCTCGCTGCGCGCCGAGGCGGACGCCGAGGTGGTGCTGCTGGCCGCCTCCTCCCTGCTGGCGATCGGGGCGGAGGGGATCACCATCGACCTGACCCTGCCGACGCTGGTGCCGACCGTCTGCCGCGCGCTGGGCCTGCCGGCGGAGGACGCGGCGGCCTTCCGCGGGCCGCTGGACCGGCGCGACGCGTCGGAGGTGGCGGCCATCGGCGGCCCCGCGGCCGACCTGCTGAACCGCATCATGGCCTGCTCCGGCCCGGCGCCGGCCGCCGTGGAGGCGCTGGCGTCGGTCGCGCTGCCCGTGGAGGCCGAGCCCGAGCGCCGGCGCATCACCGAGGTCGTGCGCCTGCTGGAGGAGGCCGCCCCCGGCGTCGGCATCACCATCGACCCGGTTGAGCAGCGCGGGTTCGAGTACCAGACCGGCCTCAGCTTCACCATCTTCGCCCGCGGCGTGCGCGGCGAGCTGGGGCGCGGCGGGCGCTACCGCACCGGGGCCGACCCGGTGAGGGGCGAGCCCGCGACCGGCTTCACCCTCTACACCGACACGGTCATCCAGGCGATCCCGGGGCCCGACGCGCCGCGCCGCATCCTGCTGCCGCACGGCACCGCCTTCGCCGACGCCGCCCGGCTGCGCGCCGGGGGCTGGCAGACGGTGGCGGCGCTGGAGCGCCATGACGACCTGCCGGCCGAGGCGCGCCGCCTCGGCTGCGGCCATATCCTCCGCGACGGCGTCCCCGCCGCGGTCTGAGCAACGGAGAGAAGAGAATGGCGAACGTCGCGGTCGTCGGCTCCCAGTGGGGCGACGAGGGCAAGGGCAAGATCGTCGACTGGCTGTCCAGCCGCGCCGACGTGGTCGTGCGCTTCCAGGGCGGCCACAATGCCGGCCACACGCTGGTCATCGGCGGGGTGGAGTACAAGCTCTCCCTGCTGCCCTCCGGCGTGGTCCGCCCCGGCAAGCTGTCGGTCATCGGCAACGGCGTCGTGGTCGATCCCTGGGCCCTGCTGAAGGAGATCGACGGCATCCGCGCCAAGGGCGTGGAGGTGACGCCGCAGACCCTGATCGTGGCGGAGAACGCCACCCTGATCCTGCCCGTGCACGGCGCGGTGGACCGGGCGCGCGAGGAGGCGCGCGGCGCCTCCAAGATCGGCACCACGGGCCGCGGCATCGGCCCCGCCTACGAGGACAAGGTGGCGCGCCGGGCCATCCGCCTCTGCGACCTCGCCGACGAGCGGGTGCTGGAGGAGAAGGTCGACCAGCTGCTGTTCCACCACAACGCCCTGCTGCGCGGCCTGGGTGCGGCCGAGATCGACCGGGCGGAGCTGCTGGGCCAGCTGCGCGAGATCGCGCCGAAGATCCTGCCCTATTCCGCGGTCACCTGGCAGCGGCTGGACGAGGCCAAGCGGGCCGGCAAGCGCATCCTGTTCGAGGGCGCCCAGGGCGCCATGCTGGACGTCGACCACGGCACCTACCCGTTCGTCACCTCCTCCAACACGGTGGCGGGCCAGGCGGCGGCGGGCGGCGGCATGGGCCCCGGCGCCGTCGGCTACGTGCTGGGCATCACCAAGGCCTACACCACCCGCGTCGGCTCCGGCCCCTTCCCGACCGAGCTGAAGGACGAGGTGGGCGAGCTGATCGGCGCCCGCGGCAAGGAGTTCGGCGTGGTGACGGGGCGCAAGCGCCGCTGCGGCTGGTTCGACGCCGTCATGGTCCGCCAGGCGATCAAGGTCGGCGGCATCAACGGCATCGCGCTGACCAAGCTGGACGTGCTGGACGGCATCGGCGACCTCAAGGTCTGCGTCGGCTACCGCTACCGCGGCGAGACGCTGCAGCACCTGCCGGCCGGCCAGACCGCGCAGGGCGAGGTGGAGCCGGTGTACGAGACGTTCGAGGGCTGGACCGACACCACCCGCGGCGCCCGCTCCTGGGCGGAGCTGCCGGCGACCGCCATCAAGTACGTCCGCCGCATCGAGGAGCTGATCGAGGCGCCGGTCACCCTGCTCTCCACCAGCCCGGAGCGGGACGACACCATCCTCATGCACGACCCCTTCGCGGACTGAGCCGAGGCGGGTCGAAGCGGGGCGGCGGCCGGGCATCGTTCCGGCTGCCGAACGGTCGATGTCACCCACTATTTCGGTCGGGTGGGTTGTGCCCGCCCGGCCGCTCTGAGATGATCCGGCGGCGGGAAGATCCCCGACGACCGTGACCGACGCCGACCCAGGAGAATGATGGCGACCGCCGCGCAGACCGCCGACGCATCGCTGGAGTTCCCCCCGGTCGACCTCGGCGGCCGCGGCGAGATACTGCCCGCCGCACCCCTGCCCGGATTCGACGGGCCCGGCGGCCACGCCTACGTCTTCCGCAGCGCGCGCGAGCGGCGGACCGACCAGTACGCCGTCGTCTGCCGCATCCCCGCCCCGCCCCGCATCGAGGCGCTGTCGGCGCTGCGGGCGATGGAGCACCCCTCGCTGGTCCGGGTGACCGACTGGGCGACGGTGGACTGGACGCCGGACCGGGC
Organism: Azospirillaceae bacterium; assembly: GCA_035627915.1. Classification (GTDB taxonomy): domain Bacteria; phylum Pseudomonadota; class Alphaproteobacteria; order Azospirillales; family Azospirillaceae; genus DASPKT01. The sequence continues at coordinate 12,446 of DASPKT010000095.1, read as the reverse complement.
CCGCCGCTTCGCCATCTGCTTCGAGCGGCCGTCCGGCCGCCCCCTGATGGAGACCCTGGACGAGATGCGCGACCCCCTGCCGGAGGACCAGCTGGTCCGCGGCGTGCTGGCGTCGCTGCTTTCCGGCCTGAAGGAGCTGTCGCGCGCCGGCCTGACCTGCGGCGGGGTCCGGCCCACCAACCTGTTCGTCAAGGACGCCAACGCCACCTCCGTCCTCATCGGCGACTTCGTCAGCGGCCCCGCCGGCTACGCCCAGCCCGTCCTGTTCGAGACGGTGGAGCGCGGCATCGCCCAGCGCTCGGGCCGCGGGCCGGGCAGCATCGCCGACGACCTCTACGCGCTGGGCGTCACGCTGCTGGTGCTGGCGCTGGGCCGCAGCCCGGTGCGCGGGCTGGACGACAACGCCGTCCGCCAGATGAAGATGGAGCGCGGCACCTGGGCGACCCTGACCGCCCAGACCAAGGTGCCGCAGAACCTGGTGGAGCCGTTGCGCGGGCTGACCACCGACGACGCCAAGCAGCGCTGGTCGCTGAACGACCTCGACATGTGGATGCAGGGCCGCCGGCTCAGCCCCAAGCAGCCGCAGGTCGCCCGGCGGGCGCAGCGGCCGCTGGAGTTCGACGGGCAGGAGCTTTGGAACGTGCGCACGGTGGCGCACGCGCTCTCCCGCAACGTCCCGGCCGCCACCCAGGTCATCGGCAGCGGCGAGCTGGACCGCTGGCTGCGCCGCGCGCTGAACGAGGAGCTGAAGGCCGAGCTGGTGCAGCAGGCCATCAACTCCGCCGCGGCCGGCCGCCCCGGCAGCGTCGAGGACCGCATCGTCGCCCGCGTCTGCATCGCCTTGGACCCGACCTCCCCCATCCGCTACAAGGGCTGCGCCGTCATGCCGGACGGCATCGGCACGGCGCTGGCGGAGGCGATGCGCACCGGCGAGGGGCTGCAGGCCCTGGCGGAGATCGTGCTGTTCCAGATGGTCGGGTTCTGGGTCAACTGCTACCCCGACTTCCGGCCGGAGCACGTGCCGCTGGTGCAGACCTACGACAGCCTGCGCTCGCTGCTGGAGCAGACCGGCCCCGGCTTCGGCATCGAGCGGGTGCTGTACGAGGTGGCGCCGGCCGTGCCCTGCCTCAGCCTGCAGGTGCGCGACCAGTACGCGCTGACCCTGCCCGACCTGATGGCGGCGCTGGACGGCGCCGGGTCCAGGCCGTCGCGCGGGCGCGACCCGGTGGACCGCCACGTCGCCGGCTTCGTCGCCGCCCACCACCGCAAGCTCCACGACCGGCTGCTGTCCTCGCTGGCGCCGGGCGGCGACCCGGTGCAGCGCGTGTCCGGCATGCTGGCCCTGCTGGTGGAGGTGCAGCGCCGCTTCGGGCCGCCGAAGCTGCCCGGCCTCGCCGACTGGCTGGTGGTGCTGGCGGAGCCGCTGTTCAAGCGCTTCCACAACCGCCGCACCCGCGAGCGGCTGAAGCACGAGGCGCAGCGCGTGGCCCGCGACGGTCACCTGGAGCCGCTGGTCCACATCATCGACGACCCCAAGGTCCTGGCCGAGGACCAGCACGGCTTCGCCAAGGCGATGCGCCAGCACGACGCGCTGTCGCAGCAGATCGCCAATATCCGGCTGGAGATGGGCGACCGCGGCGGCATCACCGCCACGACCGGCCGGCAGATCGCCGCCGTCGCCTCCAGCGTCGTCGCCATGGTCATCCTGGTCCTGATCGTCATCGTCATGGCGGGAGGCGGCCTGTGAGTTCGCGCAACGCCCGCCGCCGCGCCGCCGGCGGCCTCGCCTTCCTGCTGCTGGTGGTGCCGCTGGCGGTCGTCGTCATGCCGACGACGGTCCTGCTGGGCGTCGGGCTGATCCCGACCCTGGTCGCCTTCGCGGTTGACCGCGATTCGGAGAAGTCGGCCGCCATCACCGTCGGCGCCATGAACTTCTGCGGCGTCATGCCCTTCGCCATCCAGCTCTGGCAGCGCGGCCACACGCTGGACCTGTCGATGGGCCTGATCGCCTCGCCCTTCACCTGGCTGGTCATGTACGGGGCGGCCGCCGTCGGCTGGGGCCTCTACTTCGTCATCCCGCCCATCGTGGCGAGCTTCGTCGTCATGCGCGACGAGGACAAGATCCGCGACCTCGAGGAGCAGCGCCAAGCCCTGGTCGAGGAATGGGGGATCGAGGTCACCGGCCAGGGCGCCGAACCCTCCTTCGAAGAGGACGCCGCCGCCGTCTCCCGCATGCTGGACGCCGACGAACGCGCCGAGGAGACGGCGCCGGCGTGAGCGGTGGGTGTGGGGGGCGTGGCCCACGACCGGGTTTCGTCCCGCCCTTCACCATACTCACGGCGTCACCCCCGCGTTTGCGAAGCTGACGCGGGCATGACGGTCTATTTATCGAGACAGGGAGACCCTCCCCCCGCCGGATCTTCCGGGACCAGGGGATACCCCCCTGGGGAGCATCCCGACGTCCCTCAGGCTGAGCCTGTCGAAGCCCGCACCGCGTCCCCGCTGCCCGCCCGAAACCCGGCCGCCAAAGCCCAGCCGCCCGGCCTCAGGCCAGCCGCTGCTCCACCGCGGCGTTCTTGATGGACTTCTGCAGCTTCTCGAAGGCGCGCACCTCGATCTGGCGCACGCGCTCGCGGCTGATGCCGTACTGCTGGGAGAGGTCCTCCAGCGTGGTCGGGTTGTCGCGCAGGCGGCGCTCCATCAGGATGTGCCGCTCGCGCTCGTTCAGGCCCTTCATGGCGGCCTGGAGGAGCGCGCGGCGCTTGCCCAGCTCCTCCTGCTCGGCCAGCCGGATCTCCTGGGACTCGTTCTCGTCGACCAGCCAGTCCTGCCACTCGCCCTCGCTGTCGGCGCGCAGCGGCGCGTTCAGGCTGTGGTCGGGGCTGGCGAGGCGCCGGTTCATGTTGACGACGTCCGATTCCGGCACGTCCAGCTTGGTGGCGATGGCTGTGACCGTCTCGGGCGACAGGTCGCCCTCCTCGATCGCCTGCATCTGGCCCTTCAGCTTGCGCAGGTTGAAGAACAGCTTCTTCTGCGCGGCCGTGGTGCCCATCTTCACCAGGCTCCAGGAATGCAGGATATATTCCTGGATGGCGGCGCGGATCCACCACATCGCGTAGGTGGCGAGGCGGAAGCCGCGGTCGGGATCGAAGCGCTTGACCGCCTGCATCATGCCGACATTGCCCTCGGAGATCAGCTCCGAGAGCGGCAGGCCGTAGCCGCGGTAGCCCATGGCGATCTTGGCGACCAGGCGCAGGTGGCTGGTGACCAGCTTGTGCGCGGCCTGCGAGTCCTCATGCTCCTGCCAGCGCTTGGCCAGCATGTACTCCTCCTCGGGAGCAAGCATGGGGAACTTGCGGATCTCCTGCAGGTAGCGCGTGAGATTGCTCTCCGAGCTGACCACCGGAATGGCTGGCAACGTGCTCATCTGCTCAACCCCTTCGGGCCGGTTTCCGGCCTCTCGAGACCTGGCCCCGCCCACCCCGCCGGCCGGGCGGATTCCCGGGACGCTGGGGATGGGAAGGCTTCGGTACCTTCAATTCTACGCGGGCCGCGGGCCCGGACAAGCGGATTTACATTGTTTCTAAACTGTCAACCAACGCCTGCATGTCGCTTGGAAGCTCACTCGCAAACCGCATCGTCTCCGCGGTGACGGGATGGCGGAACTCGATCGCCACGGCGTGCAGCGCCTGCCTGCCGAAGCCAACAAGGCGCGTCCGGACCGGTTCCGGCAGCCCTTTCGTCTTCGGGGCCTTGAGACGGCCGTACAAGGGGTCGCCCACCAGGGGGTGGCCGACATGGGTCATGTGGACCCGGATCTGGTGGGTGCGGCCGGTGGCGAGCCTGCATTCCACCAGCGCCGCCTCCGCCCCGTAGGCGCGCAGCACCCGGTAGCGGGTCAGCGCCGCCTTGCCGCCGCGCGGCAGCACGGCCATGCGCTTGCGGTCGGTCGGGTGGCGGCCGATGTTGCCCTCCACCTCGCCCGCGGCCGGCACCGGCACGCCCCAGACCAGCGCCCGGTAGGTGCGGCTGAGGCTGCGGTCGGCGAACTGGGCGGTCAGGCCCTGGTGGGCGCGGTCGGTCTTGGCGACGACCATCAGCCCGCTGGTGCCCTTGTCGAGGCGGTGCACGATGCCGGGCCGCGCCACCCCGCCGATGCCGGACAGGCGGCCGGCGCAATGGTGCAGCACGGCGTTCACCAGCGTGCCGTCCGGGTTGCCGGCGGCCGGGTGCACCACCATCTCGGCGGCCTTGTCGATGACCAGCAGCTCATCGTCCTCGTAGGCGATGGCGAGCGGGATGTCCTGCGGCTGCGGCACCGCGGGCTCCGCCTCCGGCAGCGACACGGTGAAGGACTGGCCGGGTTTGACCCGCTGGGAGGCATCCACTATCGTCTGCCCGCCGCTGGCGACCGAGCCCCCCTCGATCAGGGACTTGAGCCGCGACCGGGACAGCCCCTCCCCCGCCCCGGCGGGCAGGGCCGCGAGCGCCTGCGCCAGCACCTTGTCGAGCCGCTCGCCCGCGAGGCCGTCCGGCACCGACACGGTGACCGACGGCCCACCCGCGTCGCACTCGTCCCCGTCGAGGAGCGCAAGCTCCTCCCCGTCGGCGGGCGCGACATCGGGATATTGCCGGTTCATCCGGGTAGGATAACCGGTCTCAACGGGAGCATGGCTGGAAAGTGCGGGCAATACAGGCGTTCCTTGTGGTTACCGGCATCCTCATCCTGATGGGCTTCGGCTACCTGGGATACGAGGTCTACCGCCGCGCCACCGACCCGAACCACCCGAAGGCGTTCGGCCAGCCGGACCGCGAGGCGGCAACCGCGGAAGCCGCCCCGGCCCTGCCCCCCGGCAGCCGGATCGACGACCTCCAGCAGTTCGGAAGCCGCATCCTCTACCGGGTGACGCTGCCGGACGGCGGCCAGCAGATCCACCTCCTCGATCCCAAGACCGGGAAGGTGCAGCTGCTCGCGGGCACCGCATCCTCCCCCACCATGGGGCAGGCGGCACCCGCCGCGCCGTGATCCCGGTCACACTGCGTTAATACGGACGAGCGATCCGGACCCTGCGCATCAACAGGAACCCGTGCCATGAATTTCATGAGCGACAACGTCGTCGGCGCCGCCCCGCAGATCATGGCGGCGCTCCAGGCCGCCAACGAGGGGGCCGTCGGCTCCTACGGCGCCGACCCCTGGACCGCCCGGGTCGAGAAGCGCCTGGCGGAGCTGTTCGAGACCGAGGTCACCGTCTTCCCCGTGGCCACCGGCACCGCGGCCAACTCCCTGGCCCTGTCGGTCATGACGCCGCCCTGGGGTGCGGTCTACTGCCACCCCGACAGCCACATCAACACCGACGAGTGCGGCGCGCCGGAGATGTTCACCGGCGGCGCCAAGCTGGTCGCGGTGGAGGGGGGCTACGGCAAGGTGGACCCGGACGCCCTGCGCGACGCGCTGGCGGCCGCCCATCCCGGCTTCGTCCACGCGGTGCAGCCGGCCGCCCTCAGCCTCAGCCAGGCGACCGAGGCCGGCACCGCCTACACCCCGGGCGAGGTGGCGGAGCTGGCCGGGATCGCGCGCCGGCACAAGCTGCTGGTCCACATGGACGGGGCGCGCTTCGCCAACGCGGTGGCGCACCTGGGCTGCGCCCCGGCCGACGTGACCTGGCGGGCGGGCGTGGACGCGCTGTCCTTCGGCGCCACCAAGAACGGGGCGCTCACGGCCGAGGCGGTGGTGCTGTTCCGCCGCGACCTCGCGGAGAGCTTCGGCTACCGCCGCAAGCGCGCCGGCCACCTCCTGTCCAAGATGCGCTTCGTGTCGGCGCAGCTGGACGCCTACCTGGAGGACGGGCTGTGGCTGAAGCTGGCGGGCCACGCCAACGCCATGGCGGCGCGGCTGGCGACCGGCCTGTCCGCCCTGCCCGGCGTCGCCTTGCGCGACCCTGTGGAGGCGAACGAGCTGTTCGTGGCGATGCCGGAGGCCATGGTGGCCGGGCTGGAGGCGCGCGGCTTCCGCTTCTACCGCTGGGACGACCGCGTGATTCGCCTGGTGACCGCCTGGAACACCGAGCGCGCGTCGGTCGACGCCTTCGTCGCCGCCGCGGCGGAGCTGTCGGATGACCGGAATCCCTAGGGTTTCCCGGGGCGGCGGCGAAAGCGTGCGGGTGCGAAGAAAAACCGCTTGACCCTCCCCCGCCCAACCGCTACATACCCGCCACCGCACGGCCTCGTCCCCTTCGTCTAGAGGCCTAGGACACCGCCCTCTCACGGCGGTAACAGGGGTTCGAATCCCCTAGGGGACGCCACCGTACCAATGACTTAGCCCGGCCTTCGCGCCGGGCTTTGTCGTTTCTGGGCGGTATTCTGTGCGGTATAGCGATGCTCTACTGGCATCCACCAGCATCCACGGCTGTCCAAATGACAGAGCCTGCGCTCCGGTATTGCGCGGCTTCTCCACCCTTGCGTGCATCCGACCGGGTGGGGTATAGGCCACCCGGTCAGCTTGCATTTGGCGGAGCGAATGCCAACTTGGATATGGACTGGCCTTGAGCGCGTATTGATCGTCATGGGCGCGTTCTGGCTGTCAGCGGAGTTCTTCGGCTTCGAAGAAACCTTCCAGGCATTCACCCGGCGCTACGCTGTGCCTATCGTGGCCTCGATAGCCATCTACCTTTTTTGGTGTTACGTTACGTTCGACGCTGCTCAGAGCAAGCACAAGGCCGAATACCAGAAGCGGCTTGAGGGTGCTTCACGGAGGAGGCGGAAATGACCATCGAACCAGTAGGCTTCGCGGCTTGGCAAATCGGGCTGCTAAGCGCGGTTGCGCTCGCCTTGGTTCTCTATCCACTCGTCATGCGGTGGCTCAGCGCGTGGGCGCAGCCCTATCGTTTGCGCATGGCCGAACTTGGCCGCGAACTGCTCGGCTCGCCCCACCTTGATGACGTGACCAAACGGATGGTCGATAGCATGCTCGACGATGCATTCGACTGGACAGTCATGCCGCAGCTGTTGTTTTTCCTGCCGCGGTTTTTCTTCAGGGCGCTGCGTGGAACAGCGTATCGAGGACCGACCATCAAGGACGAAGTTACACGTGCCAAGATGGCCGAGTTTCAGACCTGCCACGCCCGTGCGGTCGCGGCGGCCAATCCACTGTTCTCAGCCATATTTACGACAGTCATATTCTCGGCCGCTGGAATCTTCCGCCTCTTTGGACGCGATCGTAAGCCGATTGACTTCGAAACACGCATCTCCTTCGAGGAGCATATCCACCGGGCGGCTTGAAATCCTGAGCCTTTTCGGCCGGGGTAATCATGCTCCAGGCTAATCCTGGAAGCCCGGACAACCGGATCGCCCGCAAGGTCATCATAATCCTTAGCTGACCGCAGCGCTGACCGGTTCGGTCGAACCGCGCCGGCATCGGCATGCTGTTGAGCATGCCGAAAGAATCTCGTCATGAGAATCAGCGACAGCCGCGCCTGCAGCCGCTGGCATAGCCGTCCTATTCAAGCCCTCTCAGGACACCAGCGCCAGGAACGTCGCCAGCAGGCCCCAGGGCACCACCACCGCGCCCGTCCAGGCGCAGACCTTGACCATGTCGAGGCGGTCGCCGGTAGCGGCGCGCGCGGCGGTACGGGCGGCGGGGCGGGTCGGAAGGGCAGTGGCGCGCATCGGTGGGCTCCCAGGCGGATCGTCCAGGCCAGGGTGCCGGTCCGGGGCTTAACGGGAGCTTAAGGGACCGCCGGGACAGGCGGGGTACCTCCTAACCCGGAATGGCGGCACGGCGCTGCCCCCGGCGGTCCAGCCGCTCCATCAGCCCCAGCGCGTCGAAGGGGGCGCGGACCTGGGCGTCGTTGTCGAAGTACACGTAGACGTCGCGGCCCCGCGGCAGGGTTGGCAGGGTCTGTGCCACGATGCGCTCGGGATCGGGCGGGTCGCGGCCCGCCAGCCAGGCGCCCACGCGGGCGGCCCAGAGGTCCAGCGCGTCGTCTTCGTAGCCGCTCCAGTACAGGACCGGGGTGCCGTGCAGGCGGACATAGGCGAAGTCGGCGGTGAGGTCGAGCGTGCGCGGCCAGTCCGGCGTGTCGGCCGTCACCAGCGCCACGTTGCGCTCCCGCAAGAGGTCCACCAGGGCCGGGTCCGCGAAGGAGCGGTGGCGCACCTCCAGCGCGTGGCGCACCGGGCGCAGGCCGTCGGCCTCGGTCCAGGCCCTGCCCTCCAGCCGGTGGTCGTGCCGGCGGGCCAGCGCGGCGGCCTCCTCCGTGTCGTGCGGCAGCAGGTCCAGGAAGCGGGCCAGCCGGTCGCGGTCGAAGGGCAGCCGCTCCGGCAGCTGCCAGAGGAACGGCCCCAGCTTCTCCCCCAGCCGCAGCGGGCCCGATGCCATGAAGTTGGCGAGCGGCCCCTCCACCTCCAGCAGCTTCTTGGCGTGGGTGATGAAGCGGGAGCCCTTGACCGCGAAGACGAAGCCCGGCGGCGTCCCGGCCGCCCAGGCGGCGAAGGAGGTGGGGCGCTGCAGCCCGTAGAAGGTGCCGTTCACCTCCACAGAGGTGAAGCGGCCGGCGGCATAGGCCAGCTCGTCGCGCTGGCGCAGGCCCGGCGGGTAGAAGACGCCGCGCCAGGGCCGGTAGGTCCAGCCCGATATGCCGATATACGCCCTGCCCGCCATGGCCCCCGCCCGCGCTGCCGCCGTCCCCGGGGAACGGGCGGCGCGGGCGGAAGGTCCCGGGCTTGGTTCCGGGGCAGCCTGCTTGCCGGGCGGTCTACTTGCCGGGCGAGAGGTCCATGAACTGGATGTCGATCTCGTTCACCACCATGCGCGACAGCACCAGGCCGGACCCGTCGGGCTTCAGCGCGATGCCGGAGAAGTCGTTGATGTCGGGCACCTCGGCCAGCATCGATTCCTTGCCGCTGGCGAGGTCGTGGCGCATCAGGGCGGCGCGCGGGGTGCCGGGCCGGGCGATGTAGTAGATCTCCCGGTCGGTGACGGCGAAGTTGACCCAGTCGCCGAACCAGACCTTCGGGATCAGCAGCTCCTCCGGCCCGCTGCCGTCCAGCGGCAGCCGCCACAGCCCGTCGACATTGTCCTTGACGTAGTAGAGCGTGCGGCCGTCGGGCGACGCGCGGGCCCCCATCGGACCGTCGCCGCTGACCGGTTCCAGCCGCGCCGGGTCGGCCGCATCCATGCGCCAGATGCGCCACGCCCCGGACCGGCGCGAGGTGAAGTAGATCGAGCGGCCGTCGGCCGACCAGCTGGGCTGCAGATCCTCCGCGGGGTCGTCGGTCAGCCGGGTCGGCGAACCGCCGTCGCGGGAGATGCGGTAGAGGTCGAAATTGCCCTTGTGGCCGGCGGCGAACAGCAGGCTGCTTCCGTCCGGCGACCAGCGCGGCGCCTGCACCACCGCCCCCGACATCTGGGTCAGGCGGCGCGGCTCCTGCCCGGGAGCCAGCAGCCACAGTTCCGGCGTGCCGGAGCGGGTGGAGATGAAGGCGATGGTGCCGTCCACCGGCGACACGTCCACGTCGCCGTCCACCGCGGTGGAGGCCGCCAGCGGCGCCATCTCCGCCGCCCCGCCCGGGGTCAGGCGCGCCTCGTACAAATTGGCGCGGAAGCTCATCGACTCGAACGCGATGCGGTCGGCGTTGCGCGCCGCCGACAGGCCCGCCACGTCCTTCAGCCCCAGCGACATGCGCCGGGGCTCACCCCCCTCCATCCCGACCCACCAGAGGCCGAAGTCGCCGGAGCGGTTGGAGGAGAAGAACACGCCACGCCCGTCGCGCGACCAGGCGAGGCCAGTGATGCGCTGACCGTCGTTGGTCATGCGGTCCACCTTGCCGTTCGCCAGGTGCAGGATCACCAGGTCCTGGACGCCCCAGGCGAAGACGCGGACGAAGGCGATGCAGCTGCCGTCCGGGGAGACCGACGGCATCATGTCGCCCCAGGTCTTGGGCGGGCTTTCCGTCAGCTGGGTGGTGGTGCCGTCGGACAGGTCCAGCCGGTAGAGCCGCAGCGGCGCGCCCGGCGCCGGCTCGTCGCTGAAGACCAGCGCCTTGCCGTCCGGCGTCCAGGACAGCGAGGTCCAGTCGGAATGGCGGCACCGGTGCACCAGCCGCGGCGAGCCGCCCGGCACCGCCAGGGTCATGATCCGGCAGGGCTCCCCCGCCTTGTAGGCGAGGTAGGCGATCTGCGAGCCGTCGGGCGCCCAGACGGCGCCGATGTCGGCGGTGGGGTCGCTGGTGATGCGGATCGGCGTGCCGTCCAGCACGGAGCGCTGGTAGAGGTCGGTGTTGGCCTTGTCCATCAGCCGGCCGGAGAAAACCATCTGCCCGCCGTCCGGCGACAAGGCCGGATAGATCTCGCGGCCCGGATACGTGGTCACCGGGGCCATGCGCAGCACGCTCCAGGCGGCGGGCACCCGCGGCTCCGGTTGCGGGACCATCAGCAAGGCGCCGGCGGCCCCGGCCAGCAGCGCCGCGGCGCCCAGCAGCCAGGGCCAGCGGGCGGCGCGCGGCGGGGAATAGGCGGCGGCGACGGCGGCCGAGGGCGGCGCCACCTCCTCACCCGGCGGGGGCGGCGGCGCGGCAAGCTCCGCCGCGTCCGGCGGCAGGGCGGCGACGCCGCTGTCCAGCTCCAGCGGCCGTTCCAGGTTCATGACGTAGCCGACGCGCGGCACCGTCTCCAGCCCGACGCCGGTCACGTCCAGCTCGCGCAGGACGGCGCGCAGCCGGACGATGCAGCGGTTCAGCGCGTCGTCGCCGACCACCACCCCGCCCCAGCAGGCCTGCAGCAGGTCGTCGCGGGAGACCACGGTGCCGTTACGGTGGGCCAGCACGACCAGCACCTGCATCACCCGCGGCTCCAGCCGGACGGTGCGGCCGTCGGCGGCCACCTGGTTCAGCGAGGGGCGCACGACGCAGCTGCCGATGCGGAACGCCGGCTCCCGCGCCAGCGTGACCGCGTCGACCGGCAGGGTGAAGGCTGTACGGGCTGGCGAGACGCCCATGATGGGATCCAGGACTCCGGCTGTCGATGAACCTTGGCGCGAAGACTTGTTGGATGCAAGGGAGCAAACACCCCTCACGGGGGCTATTGTGTAACGGCTCAGTAACGGCAAAGCCCCCGCGCTCGCGCACGGGGGCTTCCCTCCGGAGGGCCGGCCGCGGGGATCGTCTCCGGGCCTCCGGAACGGCGCCGGAAGCCGGCCCGGGGTCGCCCCGGGACCGGCCGCCGGACGGGCCGCTCAGAACTCGGCGCGGGCGCCGATGAAGACGTAGCGGCCCAGGGCGTCGTACACCTGCGGGTAGGTGTTGCCGTTGCCGAAGGTCGCCGCCAGCACGGTGCTGTCTGTCACCGGCGGGTCGCGGTCGAAGACGTTGTTCACGCCGAACGACAGGCTGATGCCCGGGTAGGCGTCCCAGGTGCCGGCCACGTCGAAGTAGTTCCGGCTGCCCATCTTCTCCGCGGCTTCCGTGAAGGCGCCGGTCAGCAGCGGGTTCGGCGAGGTCAGGTCGACCTTGACGCCGTCCACGTAGCGCCAGGACACCGACAGGCCCAGGCTCCACGGGCTGGTCCAGGTGGTGCGGAGCTTGTGGCGCCACTCCGGCGAGGGCACCAGGCAGTTCACGCCGTGCAGGCCCACGCAGTCGTAGGAGCCCTCGCCCTTGATCGGCTCGGTCACCAGCTTGTCGAGCCAGGTGCCGACCAGGCTGAAGGCCAGCGAGCCGGCGTTGTCGGCCCCCGCCTGCGCCAGGTCGAAGCTGTAGTTCACCTCGACGTCGACGCCGGAGGTCTTGGCGGTGCCGGTGTTGAGGTTGGTGGAGGTCACGAAGCCGTCGTTGACCCACAGCAGGCCGCCGGTGCCGCGGTTGATGAGGTCGCAGAACAGCGCGTTGCCCGTGGTGCCGCAGCGGCTGATCGCCAGGGCGGACGGGATGATGCCGATCTGCTCCTCGACCTTGATGTTGAAGTAGTCGACCGCGACGCTGAGCCCGTCGATGGCCGCCGGGGTGATGACGGCACCGAGCGAGATGGTGTCGGCCTTCTCCGGGTCCAGGTCCGGGTTGCCGCCGAAGATGGCGTTGTACTGGCCGGCGGAGTTGTTGAGGTCGGTGCCGTATTGGGCGGCGGTCAGGCCGGTGCGCAGGCACTGCTCCAGCGTCAGCGCCGGGGTCGGGCCCGAGCAGGGGTCGGCGTTCATGTTGAACAGGCCGATCGCCTGCGAGGCGAACAGCTCGACCACGTTGGGCGCGCGCACCGCGCGGTTGAAGCCGGCGCGGAAGCGGATGTCCTCGACCGGCGACCAGTCGCCGCCGACCTTGAAGGTGTCGGTGCTGCCGGCCGTGGAGTAGTCGGAGTAGCGGTAGCCGAGGTCCAGCGTCAGCTGGTGGGCGAAGGGCTGGCCCTCGACCAGCGGCACGCGCAGCTCGCCGAACAGCTCCTTGACGTTGAATGAGCC
>DASPKT010000094.1:0-6372 GCA_035627915.1 Azospirillaceae bacterium | reverse complement strand
CGTCCTCGACATCGAGGGCACCATCACCGACGTGGCCTTCGTCACCTCGGTGCTGTTCCCCTTCGCCCGCCGGGCCCTGCCGGACTTCGTGCGCGCCCATGGCGCCGAGCCGGAGGTCGCCGCCGCGCTGGCGGCGGTGGCGGAGGCGTCCGGCATCCCCCCCGGCGACACCGAAGCACTGGTCGCCGAGCTGGACGCCTGGGCGGCGGCCGACCGCAAGGACTGGCCGCTGAAGACGCTGCAGGGCCTGGTCTGGCGCCACGGGTTCGAGGGGGGCCAGCTGCGCGGCCACCTCTACGACGAGGTGCCGGCGACGCTGCGGGCGTGGAAGGCGGCGGGGCGGCGGCTGGTGATCTACTCCTCCGGCTCGGTGGAGGCGCAGAAGCTGCTGTTCCGCCATTCCGTCTTCGGCGACCTCTCCGGTCTGTTCGACGCCCACTACGACAGCCGCATCGGCGCCAAGGTGGAGGCGGCCTCCTACGCCGCCATCGCCGCGGCGCTGGGGGAGGCGGCGGAGGCCATCCTGTTCCTCTCCGACAACCCGCGCGAGCTGGAGGCGGCCAGGGCGGCCGGCTGGCACGTCGCGGAGCTGCGCCGGGAGCCCGGCGCCGCCGCCGGCACCGCACCCCAGGGCTGGCCGGTCGCCACCGACCTCGACGGCGTCGCGCTTCCGTGACGGCCCCGGTATTGGCGCTGGAGGGTCTCGGCAAGCGCTACGGCTCCACCGTGGCGCTGGCCGACGCGTCGCTGGAGCTGCGCCCCGGCGGGGTGGTGGCGCTGATGGGGGCGAACGGGGCCGGCAAGTCCACCCTGGTGAAGATCGCCGCCGGCGCGGTGCGGCCCGACGCCGGGACCATGCGCCTGCACGGCCGCCCCTTCGCCCCGTCCTCCCCGCGCGACGCCATCGCCGCCGGCATCGTCACCGTCCACCAGCAGACCGCCAAGCTGGGGGTGGAGGGGCTGAGCGTGGCGGAGAACCTGGTGCTGGACAGCCTCTGCCAGGGCCGCTTCCCCGCGCTGGCCCCGCGCCGCCGCCTGCTGGAGCGGGCGCGCGCGGTCGCCGATGCGGTCGGGCTGTCCGTGGCGTTGGAGGCGGACTTCGCCACCCTCAGCCCGGCGCAGCGCCAGCTGGTCGCCATCGGCCGCGCCGTCGCCGCGGACGCCGCCGTGCTGATCCTGGACGAGCCGACCGCCACCCTGTCTGGACGGGAGGCGGAGCGGCTGTTCGCCACGCTGGAGGGTTTGCGCGCCCGCGGCATGGCCTTCCTCTACGTCTCCCACCGCATGGGCGACCTCAGGCGGCTGGCCGACCGGGCGGTGGTGCTGCGCAACGGGCGGGTGGCGGCGGCGCTGGAGGCGCCGCTGGACCTGGGTGCTGCCCTGGCCGCCATGCTGGGGGAAGTGCCGCGGCCGGTCGGCCGGGACGGGGCCGCCCTCGGCGCGCCCCTGCTGGAGCTGAAGGATTTGCGCCTTCGTTCCGGAAGCGTACCGTTCTCCCTCCCGGTCCGGCGGGGGGAGGTGGTGGCCCTGACCGGCCCGGTCGGCGGCGGCAAGAGCAGCCTGCTGCGGGCACTCTTTGGCACCGTCCGCCCGGCCGGCGGGGAGATGGTGCTGGACGGCGCGCCCTGGCGCCCGGCCGGCCCGGCGGCCGCCATCGCCGGCGGCGTCTTCCTGGCGGCGGAGGACCGCTGGCGCGGCTCCCTCATCCCTTCCCACCTGCCGGGCGGCGACCTCAAGGGCATGGTGGCGCTGCCGCACCTGCCGCGCTGGTTCCCCCGCGGCCCCGTCGCGGCCGCGCGGGAGCGTGCGGCGGGGGCGGAGGCGATCCGGGTGCTCGGCATCCGGGCGCGCGGGCCCGACGACCGGCCGGACGCGCTGTCGGGGGGCAACCAGCAGAAGGTGGTGGTGGCGCGCTGGCAGGCGGAGCCGTGCCGGCTGCTGCTGCTGGACGAGCCGTTCCAGGGCGTCGACGTCGGCGCCCGCCGCGACCTGGTGGAGGCGTTCCGCCGCACCGCCGCCGGCCGCGCCACCCTGGTCGCGACCGGCGACCTGGAGGAGGCGCTGGAGGTGGCCGACACGATCGCCGTGGTCCGCGACCACACCGTCACCCACATCCACCGCGCCGCGGGAGGGGACATGCAGGCCTTGCTGGACCGGCTGGGAGAGGGCGGCGACGCCCGGGCGGGGGCGGCATGAGCGCCGCGGCCGAGGCGCCCGGGGCGCCCTCCGTCCTGGCGGCGCTGCGCCGCTGGGCGGTGCCGCTGGCGCTGGTCCTGCTGGCCGCCGCCTTCGCGCTGGCGGAGCCCGCCTTCCTGCGCCCGCAGAACCTGTTCGGCATCCTGCAGTCCGTCTCCGTCGTGGCCCTGCTGGGCATCGGCGTGACCGTCACCCTGTCGGCCGGCGGCTTCGACCTGTCGGCCGGCAGCACGGCGGCGGCCAGCGTCATGGCGGCCGGCTACTGCATGGTGGTCTGGCAGTTCGGTGCCGCGGAGACGGTGCTGGCCTGCCTGGCGCTGGGGCTGCTGGTGGGCTTGTGGAACGGGTTCCTGACCACGCGCCTGGGCATCCCCGACCTGCTGGCGACGCTGGGGACGCTGTTCCTGCTGTCGGGGCTGCAGCTGATCCCGACCGGCGGGCGCTCCATCTCCAGCGGCATGACCCTGCCGGACGGCACCGCCACCAGGGGCGCCTTCGACCCCGATTTCCTCGCCATCGGGCGCACGCGCCTGTTCGACGTGGTGCCGCTGCCGGTCCTCATCATGGCCGTGGTGGCGCTGGCCGCCTGGGTGGTCATGGCGCGCACCCGCTGGGGCCGCGTCCTCTACGCCGTCGGCGGCAACGAGGAGGCGGCCTACCTGGCGGGCGCGCCGACCAAGGCCTACCGCATGGCCGCCTACGCCGCGTCGGGCGTGCTGGCGTCGCTGGGCGGGCTCATCGTGGCGGCGCGGGTGGGGCGGGGCGACGTGTCGGCGGGGTCCTCGCTGCTGCTGGACAGCGTCGCGGCGGCGCTGATCGGCTTCGCCGTGCTGGACGCCCGCCACCCCCACGTCGCCGGCACCCTGGTCGGCGCGCTGCTGGTGGGGGTGCTGCTGAACGGGCTGACCATGCTGAACGTGCCCTACCACATGCAGGACTTCGTCAAGGGGGCGATCCTGGTCGCCGCCCTTGCCGCCACCTTCGCCGGCGCCCGCGCCCGGGGCCGCTGACCGACAATTCCGGAGCCGAAACGATGCCTGGCCTGATCTCCCGCCTCCTCCGCCCGCTGGTATTCCTGGCATCGCTGGCGCTGCCCGCCGCGGCGGCCGCCCAGGGGCTGTCCGGCGCGCCGGCGCCGTTCGATGAAGGCGGGGTGAAGGTCGCCCTCATCAGCTACATCTCCGGCGGCGACTTCTTCCAGGCCTACGAGGCCGGGGCGAAGCGGCAGGCGAAGGCGCTGGGCATCGATTTGCGCATCTTCCCCGGCCGCCAGGACGCCGCCCAGCAGCGCGAGCAGCTGCAGCAGGCCATCGACCTCGGCGTCGACGGCGTCATCCTCAACCACGGCACGCCGGAGGCGCTGAAGGATTTGGCGCAGCAGGCGCTGGACGCCGGCATCGCCGTGGTCGCCTTCGACGTGGATCTGGGCCTGCCCAAGGCGGTGCAGGTGGAGCAGGGCGACGCGAAGATGGCCCGGCTGGTGCTGGACCGCATGCTGGCGGACAACGGGCCGTCCTTCACCGCCGGCTACGTCTACGTCCCCGGCTTCGCCCCGCTGGAGCGCCGCGACGTGGTCTGGACGGAGGTGAAGCGCGCCAACCCCGGCATCCGCGAGGCCGCCCGCTGGGGCGTGGTGGACGGCACCACCGCCGCGTCGGTCGCCAGCCAGACGGCGGCGGCGCTGCGCGCCAACCCCGGCATCACCGCCATCTTCGCCCCCTACGACGAGTTCGCCCGCGGCGCCATGCTGGGCGCGCAGGAGGCGGGCGTGGCGGACCGTCTGCGCATCTACAGCTCCGACATCTCCACCGCCGACATCGAGGCGATGCGCGAGCCCGGCAGCCCCTGGGTCGCCACCGCCGCCACCAACCCCGCCAGCGTGGGCGAGGTGACGGTGCGCGCCGCCGCGCTGGCCATCGCCGGCGAGCCGGTCGGCCCGCGCGTCACCGTGGAGCCGGTGCTGATCACCCGCGAGCAGCTGGAGCGCGAGAAGGTCCGCTCGGTCGAGGACCTCAACGCCCGCCTGCCCGGCTTCGCCCGCAGTCCCGCCGCCCAGGCGCCCTGGATCCCGCTGCCCTGAGGCCGGCGTCCCGGCCCCGCCCGGCGCGAAAACCCGGACGCGATGCACCCTATCCGTCGGGGTTACCTCGCGCTGTTACTCGCGGTTGAGTTGGTCTAGCATTCCCTCCTCCTGCGGGCGGCGGCCCGCCGATGGCAGCGAAGGGGGCGAGGGAATGGGGAAGACTGAACTGCATATGCGGCGCCGCGTGCTGGCCGCGGCCCTGGCGGGCACCGGCGCGCTGGTCGCCGCGGGGGCGGGGGCGGCGGAGCTGCAGATGCCGCCGGCGATGCCGTCGGAGAAGGGCGTGCTGCAGCTGACCGCGGAATTCGCGAGCTACGCCATCCCCGGCGGGACGGCGCCGGTGACGGTGAAGACGCGCGCCTTCACCGTGCCGGGCGGGACCCTGCTGGCCAGCCCGACCATCCGGGTGAAGCCGGGCGACAGGCTGCGCATCGACCTGCACAACAACCTGCCCTACGCCGTCGACCAGGGCGACGGCGAGATGAGCGACACGTCCCCGCACGGCTTCGACGTGCTGAACGTGCACACGCACGGCCTGCACGTCAGTCCGAACGGCCATTCCGACAACGTGCTGCTGAGCCTCTATCCCAAGGCCTCGCCCAAGGACGTGCTGGACCACTGCGCCCACCACATGGGGGGCAAGGCGCTCTGCGGGAAGGAACGGTTCGACTACACGATCGAGATCCCGAAGGACCATCCGGCCGGCACCTACTGGTACCACCCGCACAAGCACGGCGCCGTCGCCCTGCACCTCGGCAGCGGCCTCGCCGGCGCCCTCATCGTGGAGGACAGGGAGAAGGGGATCGACAGCCTGCCCGCCGTCCAGGCGGCGGCGGAGAAAATCATGCTGCTGCAGGAGATCCTGTATGCCGTCCCCGCCGCCCCCTCCGACTCCGCGGAGGTGACCTGCGCCTCGGCCTATTTCCCCGCCGCCTGCCAATTCGGCGGCGCCAAGCCGCCCAAGCCCGTCACCGCGAACGCCAAGCTGTCGGTCAACGGCCAGTTCAACCCGACCGTGACGATGCAGGCGGGCGAGG
Organism: Azospirillaceae bacterium; assembly: GCA_035627915.1. Taxonomy (GTDB): domain Bacteria; phylum Pseudomonadota; class Alphaproteobacteria; order Azospirillales; family Azospirillaceae; genus DASPKT01. The sequence continues at coordinate 1,056 of DASPKT010000094.1, read as the reverse complement.
TCCAGCTCTGGCGCGTGGTCAACATGACGGTCGGCAACGTCGTGCCCTTCTGCCTGCTGCCGGAGACGGAAGCCCTGGCCGCACAGGCGGCCGCCCTGCCGGCCGCGCCGGAGCTGTACGTGCTGGCCGCCGACGGCGTGCCGGTGCAGCGCACCCTGGCCAAGGGCGCCGCCGACCTGCCGTTCCGCCTGACCGGCCCGGTCCCGACGCTGAACGACGACGAGCCCGGGCGCACCGGCGCCGTCAACAACGAGTTCCTGTTCCTCTCCCCCGGCCAGCGCCTGGACCTGATGGTGAAGGCCCCCGCGACGCCGGGCCGCTACGTCCTGGCCCAGCCGAACCCGGCCACGCCGCCCGCCATCGGCGGGATCTGCCAGCCCGGCCCGGTGTCGGACGCCGAGCTGGTCATGAAGGTGGAGGTGGTGGCGCCGCCTGCCGCTTCCGCCCCGGGCGCCTCACCCGTCCCGTCCGCCCTGCCGACGCAGACGGAGCTGAACAGGCTGCGCACGCCCAAGTCCCTGGTCACGGCCAAGGACGTGCCGGCGGCGCCGACCCAGGGCGTGGTGTTCGGCTTCACCACCAACACCTTCGCCCCGGCCCTCGGCGGCGCGTCGGTCGTGAACGGCCGGCCCTTCACCGACGACCGGGTGCAGCGGACCCTGAAGCTGGACCAGATGGACCTCTGGTCGGTGCAGAGCGCCGCCGACACCCACATGTTCCACATCCACACCAACCCGTTCCAGGTGGTGAAGCGCGGCCAGGTGCCCTACGCCTTCCCGGTCTGGCGCGACACGGTGCTGATCAACTGCGCGCAGGTCGTCGGCGGCGGCAACTGCGCCTTCCCCGGTGGCCTGACCGCACCCGGCAACAACGCCACCAGCTACGGCGAAGTGGTGCAGTTCCTGAGCCGGGTGGTCGACTTCACCGGCGGCATGGTCATGCACTGCCACAACGTCACGCACCAGGACAACGGCATGATGGAGCTGGTGGAGATCGCGAAATAGGGACGGCCGGGACCCGTGCCGCCGCCCCCCTCCCCGGGGACGGCGGCGCGGG
>DASPKT010000093.1:0-3539 GCA_035627915.1 Azospirillaceae bacterium | reverse complement strand
ACGGGGCGGGCCAGCTCGGCGGAGACGGCGGCGCGCAGGGCCTGGGAACGGGCGTCGGTCATGGCGCCTTCAGGGGGCCACGAAATCGACGCTGCGCGGTGCGGCCAGCCGGATCCGGCCGCCGGGCCCCGGCTCGTAGACCTCGCCGTCGATGATGAAGGGCTGCTCCAGCTCCAACTCAATCGTCCCGGCGGTGCCGCTGGCGTATCCCGACTCGAGCATCCAGGGCCGCGGCCGGCCGCGCATCACCGGCAGCAGGGCGCGAGCGAGCCGCTTCGGCGGTGCCGATATGTCCAGCCAGCGCAGCGGTCCGTCCCCGCCGCCCCAGAAGGGCCAGAGCCCCAGCACCAGCCGGTCCAGGGTGGTAGAGAGGAAGAGGAAATGCTGCGACCGCGCCGTCTCCGCCCCGTCCGCCGACAGGCGCATGGGCTCCCCGGCCAGCCACCCGTCGCGGTCCTGGCCGCGCAGCGTGCGCAGCAGCACCGCGCCGATGGTCATGGCGACCGCCGGCCCCTGGTTGACGCCCCGGGCATGGACGTGGGTCTGGGCCAGCGCCGTGCCCTTGGTGAAGGCGCCGGCGCCCAGGAACATGCCGACGACCGGCGGGCGAGACCCGTCGGGCCAGGACACCTCCAGCAGGGGGCGCCGGCGCACGCGGCTGCCGAGCTCGCCCCGCCGGGCGGCGTCGGCCAGCCGGGCCAGGGCCTTCTGCCCATGGCCGGGCGTGCCCACGTCGGCGGCGATGAGGTTGGTCTTGCCGGACGCTAGGATGGAGAGGGCGGGCGGCGTCGCACCGTAGGCGGCGGGCAGGGCGGTCAGCACCTCGCGCACGGTGCCGTCGCCGCCGTCGATGCCGATCACCGAAACCTCGTTCCGCGCGAAGTCGGCCAGCGTCTCCGCCAGTTCCCCCGGCGTCGCCGGTTCGGCGTAGAACAGGTCCAGCATCTGCGCGGCCATGGCGCGCATGTCGCTGCCCCCGCCCTTGTTCCGGGTGCTGCGGGGGTTGCGGATGAGGCCGAGGCGGATCACCGGGACAGCCAGCTCTCGATGGGGCCGCGGCGGCGGGCGGCGAAGGCCTGCAGGATCTGCACCGTGTGCACCAGCAGCGAGATCAGGGTCCAGGCGGCGACCGCCTCCATGCCGGTGTCCGGCGCGCCGGCCAGGGCGGCGGCGGTGAGGATCAGCAGGTTCGGGTTGCGCCGCGCCGTGATCAGCCGGAACCAGCTGTCGAACGGCCGCCAGATGTGCATCTCGATCTTGAAGCGGGCGATGAAGATGCCCTCCTGGATGCGCTGGACGACATAGCCGCCCAGCACGACGGCCAGCACCGGCACCGGGTTCTCCAGAGGCATCCCGGCGACGGCCAGCCCCGCAACCCAGGCCCACCACCAGAAGGGCGGGTGGATGAGGTCGACGCCGTGGTCGAAGACGTTGCCCCACTTGCTGGAGGTAAGGGTGACGCGCGCCAGCTTGCCGTCCACCGTGTCGAGGAACGTCATGCCCCAGGCGCAGACCAGCCCCGGGACGAAGTCGCCCCGCCAGAACAGCCAGAACGCCGCCAGGACAAGGAGGAAGCTGGCGAAGGTCACCATGTTGGGGCTGATGCCGGCGAGCGCGCAGAGCTTGGTCACCCGCCGCGCCGGTGCCGGCCAGACGTGCTTGGTCACCAGGTCGGTGACGCCCTTGTAGGAGCCGGCGAACATGCGCCGCTCTATGGCGTCCACCGTGGCGGGCGTGACGCGCAGGATATAGGGCGTCTCGCGCTTGCGCAGCGCGTCGTTGTAGGTGGAGCTGAGATCGCCCGGGCCGGCCACGCGCAGCCGGGCGGCGAGGTCGGCCGGCGGCGGCGCGTCGGCCGCCAGGGCGGCGGCGAGCGCCGGCGCGTCCGCGGCATCGACATGGCCGGCGACGGCGGCGCCGGTCTCGGGATCGGTCAGGACGGTGCCGGGGGCGCGCAGCAGGTCGCGGACCAGCGCCTCGTCGAACACGGTGTCGCCCCTCAGCAGGACCGTGGGGCCGGACGCGGCACCGGCCCAGGCGGCGATGTCGGCCGCCCCCGCGCGGGCGAGCGACCGGCGCAGCCGCTCTTCCGGGGCCATGCCCCAGATGCGGGCCGGGCCGGTACCGACGATGCGCGCCGCTGGGGCGGGCTTGCCAGACATGCTATCGACAGGGGACACGGTTTCCGCCAATTCTCATCCGTCCGCAGTACCGCCTTCATACATGGAGCGGCACACGCGTTCCACCGCCCGCACCGCATCCCAACACTGCGTCCGACCCGAGACCGCGTGACATATGGCCGCCTTCCGCTTCGCCCACCTCTCCGATCCGCACCTGCCGCTGGCCGCCGGCCGGCCGGCGCTGGGGCTGCTCGCGTCCAAGCGGCTGCTGGGCTACCTGTCCTGGCGGCGCAAGCGCCACCGCATCCACCGGCCCGACGTGCTGGCCGCCATGCTGGCCGACATCCAGGCGTACGCGCCCGACCACCGCGTCGTCACCGGCGACCTCGTGAACATCGCACTGCCCGACGAGTTCGTGCGTGCCCGCGACTGGCTGGAGACGGTGGGTACGCCGGAGGACGTGACGCTGATCCCCGGCAACCACGACGCCACGGTGACCTTTCCCTGGGCCGACGGCCTGGGTCTCTGGCGCGACTGGATGGCGGGCGACGGCTGCCTGCCGGCGGAGGGAGGGGAGGGGCCGGAGTCGCTGTTCCCCGCGGTGCGGGTGCGCGGCCCGGTCGCCTTCGTCGGGCTGTCGACCGCGGTGCCGACCCTGCCGCTGCTGGCCACCGGCCGGCTGGGGGAGGCGCAGCTGGCCCGCGCCGAGTCGGTGCTGGCGGACCTGGGGCGACGCGGACTCTACCGGGTCGTCCTTCTCCATCATCCGCCGGTCGAGGCGCACTGGGGCCAGAAGCATGGGGGAGAGCGCAAGGCGCTGACCGACCGCCGCGCGTTCCAGGCGATGCTGGGCCGGGTCGGGGCGGAGCTGGTACTGCACGGCCACACCCACTGCGCCCGCCTGACCTCCATCAAGGGCCCCGCCGCGTCCATCCCCGCGCTTGCGGTGCCGTCGGCGTCCGCAGCCCCCTCGTCCAAGGGCGACACGGCGCGCTGGCATCTCTATGCGGTGGAGCGGATCGGGGATGCCTGGCGGCTGGAGGTCACCGCGCGGGAGTGGACGCCCGAGGGGTTTGCGACGGCGGGGCGCTACACGGTGGAGATGCCGGCCGTGGATGCCCCCGCCGCCGTCAGTACCGCATCGTGACGGTCAGGTCGTTGTCGCCGGCCGCGGCCTGGAACAGCACCGCCTCGAACTTCGGCAGCCCCAGCGTGGTGTCGGCGTCGTTGGAGAAGGCATAACCCTCGTCCGGCAGGCCGACCATGGTCCGGTCGAACTTCCGGTTGCCGTTCTCATCGTGGTAGACGGCGACGGCGTAGCGGCCGGAGGCGGGGACGGGCAGGCAGACCCTGGTATCCGGCGCCGTCGCCAGGACGCGGACGCGCGCGACCTTGCCGCCCTTGGCGAGGAAGCGCTGG
>DASPKT010000092.1:0-3044 GCA_035627915.1 Azospirillaceae bacterium | reverse complement strand
GGAAGTGCGCCACCACGTAGTAGGTGTCGTGCAGGGCGATGTCGAGGCCGCCGTTGGCCAGGACCACACCGGTCACGCCGCCGACCGTGAACAGGAAGATGAAGCCGATCGCCCAGACCATCGGCGGCTTGAAGTCGATGGAGCCGCCCCACATGGTGGCGATCCAGCTGAAGATCTTCACGCCCGTGGGCACGGCGATGATCATCGTCGCGGCGGTGAAGTACGCACGCGTGTCCACGTCCATGCCGACGGTGAACATGTGGTGCGCCCACACGATGAAGCCGACCACGCCGATCGCCACCATCGCGTAGGCCATGCCCAGGTAGCCGAACACCGGCTTGCGCGAGAAGGTGGAGATGATGTGGCTGACGATGCCGAAGGCCGGCAGGATCATGATGTAGACTTCGGGGTGGCCGAAGAACCAGAACAGGTGCTGGAACAGGATCGGGTCGCCGCCGCCCTCGGGGTTGAAGAAGTCGGTCCCGAAGTTGCGGTCGGTCAGCAGCATGGTGATGGCGCCGCCGAGAACCGGCACGGCCAGCAGCAGCAGGAACGCCGTCACCAGCATCGACCACACGAACAGCGGCATCTTGTGCAGGGTCATGCCCGGCGCGCGCATGTTGAAGATGGTCGTGATGAAGTTGGCGGCACCCAGGATCGACGACGCACCGGCGAGGTGCAGCGCGAAGATCGCCATGTCCACGCTGGGCCCGTCATGGCCGAGCTTGGCCGACAGCGGCGGGTAGACCGTCCAGCCGGTGCCCGCACCCGTGCCGACGAAGGCGGAGCCGAGCAGCAGGGCGAAGGCGGGGATGATCAGCCAGAAGCTGATGTTGTTGAGGCGCGGGAAGGCCATGTCCGGCGCGCCGATCATCAGCGGCACGAACCAGTTGCCGAAGCCGCCGATCAGCGCCGGCATCACGACGAAGAACACCATAATCAGGCCGTGGGCCGTGATGAACACGTTCCACTGCTGGCCGGCGTCGGCGGCGAACTGCGTCATGACCTGGATGCCGGGGTCCTGCAGCTCCATGCGCATGATCACGGAGAACAGGCCGCCGATCAGGCCGGCGATCACGGAGAACACCAGGTACAGGGTACCGATGTCCTTGTGGTTGGTGGAGAACAGCCAGCGCTTCACGAAGCCGGGCTTGTGGTCGTGGTGGTCGTGGGCGTGAGCCCCGGAGACGGCACCCATCGTTCTAACCCTCTCTCAAACTTTACTGGCCGGAGGCGGCGGTCTGGGCCACCTGGGTCCCGGACTGCGCCTGGCTGACGGCCGTGCCGCTCTTCTTCTGCTCCACCCACTGGGCGAAGCGCTCCTTGGACACCGCCTCGATGGCGATGGGCATGTAGCCGTGGCCGGTGCCGCAGATCTCCGAGCACTGGCCGTAGTACACGCCTTCCTTGGTGATGCGCGTCCAGGTCTCGTTCAGGCGGCCGGGCACGGCGTCCTTCTTCACGCCCAGCGCCGGCATGGCGAAGGCGTGGATGACGTCGTCGGCGGTGACCAGAATGCGGATGTTGGTGTCGACCGGCAGGACCACCCGGTTGTCGGTCTCCAGCAGGCGGAGCTGGCCCGGCTGCAGGTCCTTCTCCTCGACGATGCGGCTGTCGAAGGCGATGTTGCCGTTGTCCGGGTACTCGTACGACCAGTACCACTGGTGGCCGATGACCTTGAGGGTCATCTCCGCCTCCTTGGTCTTGTCGCCGTAGTACAGGACCTGGAAGGACGGGATGGCGATCACGACCAGGATGACCACCGGGATCACCGTCCACGCCACCTCCAGCAGGGTGTGGTGGGTGGTCTTCGACGGCACCGGGTTGGCGCGCTTGTTGAAGCGCACGATCACGTAGAGCAGCAGGCCCAGCACGAACAGCGTGATGGCGCTGATGATCCAGAGCAGCAGGTCATGGAAGCTGGCGAGCCTCTCCATGACGGGAGACGCGGCCTCCTGGAAGCCCAGCTGCCCGGGCTGGGCGGCGCCGATCACCGGCGCCTGGGCCATCGCCATGGAGGCGTGGCCGATAATCGTCGTCATGAAGGCCGACAAAGCGGCGCCGATCTTGCGTACGGACATCCCTAACCACTCTCGTCGTTGCCGGGGACTGGCGCCCCTTTTTAGGTGCACTGCGAGGCCGCGCCCTCCCGCGCCCCTCCGCCGCCGGCCCCGTCGGGGGAGCGGCGGCACGGGTGCCGCGGGCCGGAGGCGGCCGTTGGAACGCTTGCCCTTGTCGCCTGTTGGGCGACTTTGGCCGGACCCTACCCTTACGCACTGCGAATTACAAATAGGCGCGGACCCTTGGGGGACCGCGCATATCGTCGCAGACCATACCGCCCCCCTCGTTCGAGGTAAAGCATGGCGCGACCCGTCCCCGCCAGATGGCGGGGTTGCGGGCCCCGGGCCAGCGGGTGCGGCGTCCGGTCCCAGGGTGAGCCCGATCCCGGGAGACCGCACCGCCCCTCCCCTGCCCCGCCTACTCCGCCTGGGCAGGGCCGGGCTTCTTGCCGCCGCCCGGCACGGTCGCCACTATAGGAGTGGAGACAAGCGGCCGGAGCCCCCGGCCGGAGCCCCCTCGGAGCCCTGGATGAGCAACCTCGCCGTCACCGACGACATCTTCTTCACCCGCGCCGGGCTGGACCTGGCGCGCACCGAATCGATCGTGGCGGAGGCGCTGCGGGGGGCGGACGACGGCGAGCTCTACCTGGAATACGCCCAGAGCGAGAGCTTCGCCTGGGACGACGGCAAGCTGAAGAGCGCCAGCTTCGACACCACGCAGGGCTTCGGCCTGCGCGCCGTCTCGGGCGAGGCGACCGGCTACGCCCACGCCTCCTCCCTGTCGGAGGACGCGATCCGCCGCGCCGCGGCGACCGTGAAGGCGGTCCATGCCGGCCATGACGGCGTGTACGCGGAGGGGCCGGGCGGCACCAACCGGGCGCTGTACGCCTCCGACAACCCGCTAGGACTGGTCCCGTTCGAGGCCAAGGTGAAGCTGCTGGCCGAGATCGACGCCTATGCGCGATCGAAGGACCCGCGGGTGCG
>DASPKT010000091.1:0-9847 GCA_035627915.1 Azospirillaceae bacterium | reverse complement strand
CGCCCGCGCCCTGGCGCAGAACCAGCTCCCCGGCATCCCCCTCGCCCCGCCCGCCGCCGCCCGCGTCGCGGGGTGAGGCGGTCCCGCCTTCCGCCTACCCCGCCGCCGCCCCGCCCCGCACCACGCCGGCGCAGGGGTTGGCGCCCAGCCAGAAGCAGAGTTCCGCCGGCCGCTCCACGTCCCACAGCGCGAAGTCGGCGCGGAGGCCCGGGGCGAGCTGGCCGGCCTCCTGCTCCATGCCCAGCGCCTTTGCGGCGTGCCGGGTGGCGCCGGCCAGGGCCTCGGCGGGGGTGAGGCGGAACAGCGTGCAGGCCATGTTCAGCATCAGCAGCAGCGACACCGCCGGCGAGGTGCCGGGGTTGCAGTCGGTGGCGACCGCCATGGGGATGCCGCGGGCGCGCATGGCGTCGACCGGCGGCAGGGTCTTCTCCCGCAGCATGTAGAAGGCGCCGGGCAGCAGCACCGCGACCGTCCCGGCCGCCGCCATGGCGTCCAGCCCGGCCTCGCCCGTGTATTCCAGGTGGTCGGCTGACAGCGCCTGGAAGCGGGCCGCCAGCGCCGCCCCGCCGCCGTCGGTCAGCTGGTCGGCGTGCAGCTTGACCCGCAGCCCATGGCGCCGCGCCGCCTCGAACACCCGCGCCGTCTCCTCCACCGTGAAGGCGATGCCTTCGCAGAAGGCGTCGACCGCGTCGGCCAGCCCCTCCTGCGCGGCTTGCGGCAGCATCGTGTCGCAGACCAGGTCCAGGTAGGCCGTGCGGTCCATGCCTTTCGGGATCGCGTGGGCGCCCAGGAAGGTGGTGCGCACGGTGACCGGAAACTCCCGCCCCAGCCGGCGGGCGACGCGCAGCATGCGCAGCTCCGTCTCCGGGTCCAGCCCGTAGCCGGACTTGACCTCCACCGTCGTCACCCCCTCCGCCAGCAGGCGCCGCAGCCGACCGGCGGCCTGGGCGAAGAGGTCGTCCTCCGATGCGGCGCGGGTGAGGCCGACCGTGTGGTTGATGCCGCCGCCGGCGCGCGCGATCTCCTCGTAGCTGGCGCCGTTCAGCCGCGCCTCGAACTCCGCCACCCGGTCGCCGGCGAAGACCAGGTGGGTGTGGCAGTCGATCAGGCCGGGCGTGATCCAGCGGCCGCCCGCGTCCACTACCCGCCGGGCCAAGTCCTCCGGCCGGCCGGGCAGGTCGGCGCGGGCGCCCACCCAGGCGATGCGACCGTCCTTGGCCGCCAGCGCGCCGTCCTCCACCGCGCCGTAGGGATCGGCCCCGGGGCGCATGGTGGCGAGGCGGGCGTTGGTCCAGATCGCATCCCAGGTCATGTCGTCGGTCCCGTGCTAGGATCGCCGGCATCCGGCGCGGGGGGCACTTTACGCCGCTGCCGCTTGCCGGTATAGTAACCTGTATAGACAGGTACAGGCGACCAACCGCCGGCCTGGGTTTAGGGGGGAGCGCGCATGCGACGGGCCCTGTTCGCGGAACGGGCATTGCTGCCCACGGGATGGGCCCGCGACGTGCGGGTGGAGCTCGGCGGGGACGGCCGGATCGAGGCCGTCTCGCCGGGCGCCGCCATCGACGGGGCGGAGTATTGCGGGGGCACGCTGGTGCCCGGCATGCCCAACCTGCACTCCCACGCCTTCCAGCGCGCCATGGCCGGGCTGGCGGAGCGCGCCGGCACGGGCGGGCAGGCGGACAGCTTCTGGACCTGGCGCAGCCTCATGTACGGCTTCGTGGCGCGGCTGACGCCCGAGCGGGTGCGCGACGTCGCCGCCCAGCTGCAGGTGGAGTGCCTGAAGGCCGGCTACACCGCCATCGCCGAGTTCCACTACCTGCACAACGACATGGACGGCGCGCCCTACGCCGACGCGGCCGCCATGGGGCGGGCGGTGCTGGAGGCGCGGGCCCAGTCCGGCATCGCCGTCACCCACCTGCCGGTGCTCTACATGAGGGGCGGGTTCGACGGCCGGGCGCTGGCCGGCGGGCAGCTGCGCTTCCGCGGCACGCCCGACAGCATCGCCGGCATGCTGGACGCGCTGAAGGGAGAGGCCTGCGCCGAGGTGCGGCTGGGCGTGGCGCTGCACAGCCTGCGCGCCGTGCCGAAGGAGGCCATGCGTGACCTGCTGGCCCTGGCCGACGCCCGCGACCCCGCCTGCCCCGTCCACATCCACGTGGCGGAGCAGCCGCTGGAGGTGGAGGACTGCCTGGCCGCCACCGGCGCCCGGCCGGTGGAATGGCTGCTGCGGGAGATGCCGGTGGACGGGCGCTGGTGCCTGGTCCACGCCACCCACATGACGGCGGAGGAGACCCGCGCGCTCGCCGCCACCGGCGCCGTCGCCGGCCTCTGCCCCTCCACGGAGGGCAACCTGGGCGACGGGCTGTTCCCGCTGGAGGCGTACCTGAAGGCCGGCGGCCGCTTCGGCGTCGGCAGCGACAGCCACGTCTCGGTCGACCCGAGGGAGGAGCTGCGCTGGCTCGACTACGGCCAGCGCCTGGTCACCGGCCGCCGCTCCATGGACCTGGGCGCCCGCCACGTCGGCGCGCACCTCTGGCGGGCGGCGGTGGAGGGCGGCTGCCGGGCGCTGGGCCGCGACGCCGGCCGCATCGCGCCGGGCGCCCGCGCCGACCTGCTGGTGCTGGACGAGATGCATCCGGCGCTCTGGGGCCGCGAGGACGACCGCATCCTGGACGCGCTGGTCTTCGCCGGACTGTCCAGCCCCGTGCGCCACACCATGGTGGGCGGCCGCTGGGTCGTCCGCGACGGCCACCACCCCGCGGAGGAGGCGGTCGCCGCCCGCTTCCGCAAGGTCGTCACCGAGCTGCTCGACGCCTGATCCCTTCCCTTCCGAAGCCTGCCACACCAAGGACGAAGCCATGCCGACCCGCCTCGACAACAGCCGCGTCATCCGCAGCCCCCGCGGCCTCCAGCTCAACACCCTGTCCTGGGCGACCGAGGCGCCGCTGCGCATGCTGATGAACAACCTCGACCCCGAGGTGGCGGAGCGGCCGGAGGAGCTGACCGTCTACGGCGGCATCGGCCGCGCCGCGCGCGACTGGGAGAGCTTCGACCGCATCGTGGAGACGCTGAAGCGGCTGAAGGAGGACGAGACGCTGCTGGTGCAGTCCGGCAAGCCGGTCGGCGTCTTCCGCACCCATGCCGACGCGCCCCGCGTGCTGATCGCCAACTCCAACCTGGTGCCGAAGTGGGCGACGTGGGAGCACTTCAACCACCTCGATAAGCTTGGCCTGATGATGTACGGCCAGATGACGGCCGGTTCCTGGATCTACATCGGCAGCCAGGGCATCGTGCAGGGCACCTACGAGACCTTCGTGGAGGTCGGCCGCCGCCACTACGGCGGCAGCCTGAAGGGCAAATGGATCCTGACCGGCGGCCTGGGCGGCATGGGCGGGGCGCAGCCGCTGGCCGCGACCATGGCCGGCGCCTCCATGCTGGCGGTGGAGTGCCAGCCGAGCCGCATCGACAAGCGGCTGGAGACCCGCTACCTCGACCGCCGCACCGACAGCCTGGAGCAGGCGATCGACTGGATCCACGAGGCGAACGCGGCCGGCAAGCCCATCTCCGTCGGCCTGCTGGGCAACGCCGCCGACGTCTTCCCCGAGCTGGCCCGGCGGGCGAAGCAGGACCGCCGCTACCGCCCGGACTGCGTGACCGACCAGACCTCCGCCCACGACCCCGCCAACGGCTACCTGCCGCAGGGCTGGGACCTCGCGAAGTGGGAGGAGATGCGCGCCCGCGACCCGCAGGCGGTGGCGGAGGCGGCGCGCCGGTCGATGGCCGTGCACGTCCGCGCCATGCTGGAGTTCCACCGGATGGGCGTGCCGACGCTGGACTACGGCAACAACATCCGCCAGGTCGCCAAGGACGAGGGGGTGGACGACGCCTTCGCCTTCCCCGGCTTCGTCCCGGCCTACATCCGCCCGCTGTTCTGCCAGGGCAAGGGCCCGTTCCGCTGGGCCGCGCTCTCCGGCGACCCGCAGGACATCTGGAAGACCGACGCCAAGGTGAAGGAGCTGATGCCGGACGACGCGCACCTCCACAACTGGCTCGACATGGCGCGCGAGCGCATCGCCTTCCAGGGCCTGCCGGCGCGCATCTGCTGGCTGGGGCTGGGCGACCGGCACCGCATCGGCCTCGCCTTCAACGAGATGGTGGCCCGGGGCGAGATCGGGCCCGTGGTGATCGGCCGCGACCACCTGGACAGCGGCTCCGTCTCCAGCCCCAACCGCGAGACGGAGGCGATGAAGGACGGCTCCGACGCGGTGTCCGACTGGCCGCTGCTGAACGCCCTGCTGAACTGCGCGTCCGGCGCCACCTGGGTCAGCCTGCACCATGGCGGCGGCGTCGGCATGGGCTACAGCCAGCATTCCGGCATGGTCATCCTGTGCGACGGCACGCCCGAGGCGGCGCGGCGGATCGAGCGGGTGCTGTGGAACGACCCCGCCACCGGCGTGATGCGCCACGCCGACGCCGGCTACGGGGACGCGGCCGAGTGCGCGCGGCGCAACGGCCTCGACCTGCCGATGCTGGGGTGAGGCGATGACCGGGCCCTTCCGCTTCACGGCCGGCACCGCGCCGCTGCTGGTCTCCATGCCCCATGTCGGGCTGGGGGTGCCGGACGACGTCGCGGCGCGGCTGACGCCGGATGCGATGCGGCTGGTCGACACCGACTGGCACATCGACCGGCTCTACGACTTCCTGGACGGCCTCGGCGCCTCGGTGCTGGCGGCGACGCAGTCGCGCTACGTGGTGGACCTGAACCGCCCGTCGGACGACGCCGCCCTCTACCCGGGCCAGGCCACCCCCGGCCTGTTCCCGACCGAGAGCTTCGAGGGCGCCGCCCTCTACCGGCCGGGGATGGAGCCCGACGCCGCCGACAAGGCGGCGCGGGTGGAGGCCTGGTGGCGGCCCTACCACGCCAAGCTGGAGGCGGAGCTGGCCCGGCTGGTCGCGGCGCACGGCTACGCCCTGCTGTGGGAGGCCCACTCCATCGCCCCCGTCCTGCCGCGCCTGTTCGAGGGGCGGCTGCCCGACATCAACATCGGCAGCAACGCCGGCGCCTCCTGCCCGGCCGCGGTGTCGGGGGCGGTGCTGGAAGCGGCGGGGACGGCCGGCCGCTACACCGCCGTGCTGGACGGCCGCTTCAAGGGCGGCCACATCACCCGCCACTACGGCCGCGCCGCCGGGCGGGTGCTGGCGCTGCAGCTGGAGCTGAGCCAGGCGACCTACCTCGCCGCCGGCGACCCGCCGGAGCTGGACCCGGGCTTGTGCGCGGAAGTCCGCCCGGTGCTGCGGTCGCTGGTCGAGACCTACATGGCCGCGGCGAAGCGGCATTTCGGGTGAGGCGCGAGCCCCGCCCGTCGTGATTTCATGACCGTCACCCCGGCTTGCCCCGGAATGACGGGTCAGAACTGGAGCAGGAACCCATGTCCATCGCCACCCTCCGCCTCGCCCCCGGCAAGCTGACGCTGGAGCAGCTGCGCCGGGCCTACTACGCCCCCTGCCGGGTGGAGATCGACCCGGCCGATCTGGAGCGGGCGGCGCGCTCGGCCGGGACGGTGGCCGACATCATGGCGACGGGGCGCACCGTCTACGGCATCAACACCGGCTTCGGGCTGCTGGCGAAGACCCGCATCCCCAACGACCGGCTGTCCCAGCTCCAGCGCAACCTGGTGCTGAGCCACGCCGTCGGCACCGGCGAGCCGCTGCCGGACGCGGTGGTGCGCCTGGTCCTGGTGCTGAAGCTGGCCAGCCTGGCCCGGGGCTATTCCGGCGTGCGGGCGGAGGTGATCGAGGCGCTGGCGAAGCTGACGGACGCCGGCGTCTACCCCGTGATCCCCGCCAAGGGCTCGGTCGGCGCCTCCGGCGACCTCGCGCCGCTGGCGCACCTGGTGGCGCCGCTGCTGGGCGTGGGCGAGGTCAGGGTGGACGGGCGCGTGCTGCCGGCGGCCGAGGGCATCGCGCACGCCGGCCTGACGCCGATCGAGCTGGGGCCCAAGGAGGGGCTGGCGCTGCTGAACGGGACCCAGGTCTCCACCGCGCTGGCGCTGGCCGGGCTGTTCCAGGCGGAGCGGGTGATGGCGGCGGCCCTGGTGACGGGGGCGATGTCGGTGGACGCGGCGCGCGGCTCCGACACGCCGTTCGACGCCCGCATCCACGAACTCCGCGGCCAGAAGGGCCAGATCGACGCGGCGGCGGCCTACCGCGGCCTGCTGGAGGGCAGCGCCATCCGCGACAGCCACCGCGACTGCTCGCGCGTGCAGGACCCCTACTGCCTGCGCTGCCAGCCGCAGGTCATGGGGGCGTGCCTGGACCAGCTGCGGATGGCCGCCGGGACCCTGCTGGTGGAGGCCAACGCCGTCACCGACAACCCGCTGGTCTTCCCCGACGACGGCGACATCCTGTCCGGCGGGAACTTCCACGCCGAGCCGGTCGCCATGGCCGCCGACCAGATCGCCATCGCCCTTGCCGAGATCGGCAACCTGTCGGAGCGGCGCGTCGCCATGCTGGTGGACCCGCACCACAATGGCGGGCTGCCGGCCTTCCTGGTGGCCGACGGCGGCATCAACAGCGGCTTCATGATCGCCCACGTCACCGCCGCCGCGCTGGCGAGCGAGAACAAGGGCCTGGCCCACCCGGCCTCGGTCGACAGCATCCCCACCTCCGCCAACCAGGAGGACCACGTCTCCATGGCGACCTGGGCCGCGCGGCGCCTGGCCGACATGGCCGACAACGCCGCCGGCATCGTCGCGGTGGAGTATCTGGCGGCGGCGCAGGGCATCGGCTTCCACCGGCCGCTCAAATCGTCCGGCCTGCTGGAAGAGGCGGTGGCGGCGTTGCGCGCCGTGGTGGCGCCTTACGACCAAGACCGCTACTTCGCCCCCGACATCGCCGCGGCCAAGCGGCTGGTGCAGGACGGCACGCTTGGCCGCGGCGCCGGCATCGCGCTCTGATCCCTTCGCTGCGGGGAGAGGCGGCGGGGTGCGGGGGCCACTGGCGCCAAGGCGCGCCGTCCCTGGATTCCGGCTTGCGCCGGAATGTCGGCTAAGGACAGGGGAAGCGGTGCGGCAACCCGGGGCTGGGCCTGTCCCCACCCCAGCGCTCCACCGTGGCCCCAGGCGGTGGCCGGCACCCGATGCCGTTGGCAGCACCGGCACGGTGGTGGAATCCTCGCCGCCCGGGAGGTTCAGCGTCCGGCCAAGCCGTGCTTCCGGCTAGGCGCCACCCCCTGCGCACGTGTAGTGCGGGATGTGGTTAGGGCGGGATCGCGGCAGGGTCGTCACGGGGGAGGTCATCCGCCATGGATCGCGCGCGCCCAGGATCGTAGCACGCAAGAGCGGTTGGCGGGCAAACGCACGGCGATACCGTCATTCCAAGCAGCGAATGGGGAGATCGCATGAAAGGCGCTCATCTGGGAATGGGAGCAGCATTGGTCGCCTGCATCATCCTTGCCGGATGCCGAACGACCGATCCGCGGAGCAACTCCGATCAATCCCCGTACGTATCAATCGTCGCGAAGGGTGCCGCAAAGTACGGCCCGGTTCTGGCCAGCTACGTGACGCGCGAGGATCACTCCAGGGAGGTCGAGGCAATAGCCCGGGAATATGCCGCACAGTTGGGCGACTGGAAGGGCTGCCAGGACATGACCGTCAGGCGGACCTATGCACTCGAGGGAATTTTCGGCCAGATCATGTTCGAAGAGGGAATACCAACCGCAGGCGGGTGGAAGGAAACGGTAGCCGTCTCGGGCTGCGGCGTGGAGCGGTTGCTGCCCGTCGGCACTTTTGCCGACAGTGGTAGGATCAAGTCCGGCCCGATGATTCCCGGGTCCACCATCGCGGATATCAGGCTTCAGAGGGACACCATCACCCATGTCTATCTGGCGGCCCTTGCGGCAAGACCGGACTGTGACGACAAGATAATGAGCGATACGCGCTTCGAAGGCTTCGCCGAGGGCCCGGTCCCCAAGGGAGCGCAGATCAAGCCATGGGCGGAAACCTGGACCGTCCGCGCCTGCGGAGAGGATATCAAGGTGCCCGTGATGTTCGTCCCGGACGCGACCGGCACCCAGATCGTGGCGCGGGCGCCGCAGGATCAGACAGCATCTAAGTAAACGGGCATCACGGCGGCGCGAAGCGGCCGCCCAGGCGGTAGCGGCCGCCGGGGAACCACAGCCGGGCCAGCGAGGCGACGCGGCCGGCGGCCCAGGTGCGGCGGCGCAGCAGCAGGCAGGGCTCGCCGGCCGTCATCTCCAGCAGGCGCCGGGTGGCGCCGTCGGGCATGACGGCCTCGACCTGATGCTCCACCTGCTGCAGGGGGGCGACCACCAGCAGGTGTTCGGACGGGGTGGTGCGGGTGAAGTCCTGCGACAGGTAGTCGGGCGCGCAGGCCGGGTTGACCCAGCGGTCCTCCAGCTGCAGCGGCCGGCCGTTCTCCCGGTGGACGATCACCGAATGGAACAGGGGCGTGTTCGGCGCCACGTCAAAGCCGGCGGCGAGGTCCGAGGGGGCCGGTGCCGCCGCGAGGACGTGCACCCGGGCATCGTGCCGGCCGCCCCGCGCGCGGATCTCGTCCGCGATGTTGCGGATCTCCAGCACCTGCCCCTCGGGCTTCGCCGCCGCCACGAAGGTGCCGACGCCGGCGATGCGCGACAGCCGTCCCTCGGCCGTGAGCTCGCGCAGCGCCCTGTTCACCGTCATGCGCGACACGCCCAGCGCCGCCACCAGCTCGTTCTCCGAGGGGACGCGGTCCTGGGGCCTCAGCTCCCCGGACGCGATGCGGTCGAGGACGAAGCTCTTGACCCGCTGGTAGCGGGCGACCGGCCCGTCGCAGCCGGAGTCCTGGCGGTCGGCATCCTCGATGGTCACAACGGCTCCGTACTGTGGTTGTCTAGACCGGACCTCGGGCGCGAGGATAGCCTGCACCCGGTGCCGGTCAAGGCGCCTTCCGCCCCGGCAACGATATCGGAGCCGTAACGATGCAGCTTTTCCTGGACCTGGACGGGGTGCTGGCGGATTTCGACCGCGGCGTGGAAATCCTCACCGGCCGCCGGCCGGACCAGCAGTCCACCAGGACGATGTGGGGGGCGCTGTCGCGGGCGCCTGATTTCTTCGGCACGCTGGAGCTGATGCGCGACGCCAAGGAGCTGTGGGACTACTGCCGGCCGCATCGGCCCCGCATCCTGACCGGCCTGCCGCTGGGGCGCTGGGCGGAGGCGCAGAAGCGGCGCTGGGTCGCCAACATGCTGGGCGCGGACGTGGAGGTCATCACCTGCATGAGCCGGGACAAGCACCTCTGGTCCGGCCCCGGGCACGTGCTGGTGGACGACCGCGCGAAGCTGAAGGAGGCGTGGGAGGCCAAGGGCGGCACCTTCATCCTGCACACGGATGCCGCCAGCAGCATCGCCCGGCTGAAGGAGATGGGGATATAGCGCGGCCCGCCCGGGCCCAACTACCGCCTGATCCGGCGCAGCACCATGCGGCCGCCGATCCAGATCGCGACGCCCAGCAGCGCCACCACCAGCAGCATCATGACGAGGGCGCCGAAGAAGCCCTGGAGCGTGTCCCAGAACCCGATCTGGGCCACCAGGACGATGAGCAGCAGGAACAGGATCACGGGCATCGGCGGCGCTCCCCTCGGCAGGCCATCGCCCCGCCAACGGCCGCCGGGCGCCGCGGTTCCCGTCAGCGCCGCCGCGGCGCCGCCCCGCGGCCCTTCGGCAAGAGCGGCACCTCGCGCCACTCGCCCGGGGCCAGCCCCTCCAGCGTCCAGTCGCCGACCGCCCAGCGGACCAGCCGCAGGGTGGGCAGGCCGACGGCGGCGGTCATGCGGCGGACCTGGC
>DASPKT010000090.1:0-21015 GCA_035627915.1 Azospirillaceae bacterium | reverse complement strand
GTCGTCCTGCTGGTCGATCCCGAGCGGCTTCCCGAGCGGCGCTCCGCCGTCGCCAAGGTGGCGGCGCTCCTGGCCGGGCACGGGCGCGGCACTGTCCGGGCGCGCTGGTTCGACCTAAGGCACGAGGCCGAGGCCTTCGCGGCGCTGGCCCGCCGGCTGGCAGCGGAGGCGGCGCCGCCCGGCCAGACCGCCGGCATCCCCGACGAGGACGGGTTCGCGCGCTTCCTCGGCATCGAGCGGGCGCTGCACGCCGCCGACCTCTCCAGCCTCGTGCGGGTGCAGGTGGTGCACCGGCTGGACGAGCGCGGCCATCTCCGTCCCGTCTATGTGGAGGTGACGGTCGCCATCGCCGAGCTGGAGGCCATGTTCGGCCTGCACATCCACCGCAGCCCCTGGCTCTACGGCCGGGTCACCGAACTGCTGGACGCGCGCATGCTGTACCATTTGCTGCGCGACCGCGACACGCACCGGCTGCCGCTGGGGGTGAAGCTGCATGCGGAGACGGTGGCGGGCGACGCCTTCGCCCGGCTGGTCGCCTCGCTGCCGGCGCGGCGCCACGGGCAGCTGGTGGTGGAGCTTCCCTACCTGGAATGCCGGATGGCCGGGGAGACGGTGGCGAAGGCGCTGGCGGTGCTGCGCCGCTCCGACCTCAGGGCCGCGGTCGACCACGTGCCGCCCGCGGCCCTGGCGTCGGGCGACCTGCCGGAGGTGGACTACTACCGCGTCCCCTGGCAGGCCGACGACGGCGCCCGGGCCGACCTCGCCGCCATGGCCGCCGATGTCGGGGCCGTCGGTGCCGAGCGCTGCATCCTGGCGCGCTGCACCCAGCCGGCCGCGGTGGAGCAGGGCATCGCCGCCGGCTTCCGCCTGTTCCAGGGGCGCGCGGTCACCAGGATGGCGGCGGAGAGGCGGTGCCTCCTGCCCGGGGCCGGGGCGGCGCCGATAGCGGCGGAGGAGGCGGAGGAGCCCGTGAGGGAGGAGGCGGTCCGGCCGGCCGGTCCCGGCTGGCTGGCGCGCATGCTCAGCCGCAGGACGTCTGATGCGGGCGAGGCGGCCTGACGCGGGGAGAGGGGGAGGAGCCTACCAGCCGAACAGCCAGCTGCTCGGCAGCTGGTAGTAGATGGTGAAGATCTCGGTGCCCGGGTTGTGCTCGGTGATGCCGGCGTTGGAGATGTGGCCGTAGGCGACCGAGATGCGGCTGTCGTTCTCGAAGGTGTAGGACAGCTCCGCGGTCGAGCGGAACTCGATCACCGAGCCCAGCTCCTTGCCGCCGCCGTCATGGTGCAGCCCGGCGCCGAAGCTGGGGGTGAAGTTGAACGAGCCGATCGGGATGTCGAACAGCAGGCCGCCGACGCCGTAGAGGCCGCCGTCGGTCGTCACCTCGCCGCCCACCCAGGGGCGGACCGAGACGTAGTCGTCGATGCCGGGCACCAGCGACGTGCCGAACCGGTACTCCAGCCGGAAGTCGCCGGCCTCGTCCCGCGGGTCGTTCTTGTTCACGTCGAAATAGCCGGCGCCGATGGCGAGCAGGTCCGGCTGCTGCTCCTGGGCATGGGCCGGCGCCGCGGCGAGGGCCGCCGCCAGTCCGAACCCCAGGATTGCTGAGCGCATCCGCCGGAACACCGTAACCCCCTGAAACACCGTCGTTCCGGATATTTCCCAGAAGACGGTTACCGCTTCAATAACGAACCGATCTTGCGGCCGGCTCCCCTACACTATGCGCCAGGGTGTGGCCCCCGGGTGACTCTCCCCGATGGGGTATCACCCGAAGAATCCGACCCGCTGGGTGACCGCCGTGCCGACGCGCCGGACCAGCTCGTAGAGGTGGCCGATGGGCCGGAAGATGCGGTCGTTCTCCTGGCTGTAGTTCTGACTCTCCTCCGACACGTAAGTCGCCCGCTCGCCGAAGTCACCCCCCGTCGCCGCATCCCCGGTAACCGGAAATATCTTGGCGAGCAGGTCGAGCGCCCAGGGCACGTCCAGCTGCAGCAGCCGCGCCACCAGCCGCCGGTGGGTCACGTTGTGCTGGCTGGAGAACTGCGGCACGTGGGTGGACAGCAGGAAGATCTCCTGGATCAGCGCGATGCGCAGCGCGTGCAGCAGCAGCAGGGCGGAACGGTCCTGCGGCGCCACCTCGGGCAGGGCGCCGGCGGTGCGCAGCCCCTCCACCAGGATGCCGTAGTCGCGGTAGAGCTTGCGGAAGATGCCGATCTGCCGGTTGTGGGTCGGCAGCTCCTCCAGGAAGCCGGCCAGCCGGCGCATCTCCGCGGCGCGCGCCGGGTCCTCGGTGTGGACGGCGCGGAACAGCCATAGGGTCGGGTTCAGGCTGTCCACATAGGCCTTCAGCGCCTCGGCGCTGCTGATGCCGACCCCGTACTCCACCATGCCGACGAGCTGGCGGAAGCGCGGGGAGGAGCGGTAGAGCTGGGCGAACCGCTCCGGGTCCTTGTCGATCGCCTCGCCGACGCCGCCGATGGTGTTCGCGGGCAGGCCCATCTGCTGCAGGATGGCGTTGTGCGGGATGGCGCGGAACTGCGACGCCATGGTCTGGTCGATGTCGTCCACCGCCCCGTCGTGCTGGCGCTTGATGGCGCGGCTGCCGGAGGGGAACAGCAGGTTGGTCCCGAAGGCGCCCAGCAGCGCCCCGTAGTTGGGATCGCCCACCAGCGCCACCTGGAACTCCTTCACCGTGGTGAAGAACTCGCGGATGTAGTCCGCCTCCCCGTAGAACGGGTCGTCGTCCAGCGTCGGCTTCGGCCCGCCCAGCATGTGCTCCAGGATGCGGGTCACCACCGCCAGCGCTCCGGCCGGGGTCACGAAGTAGAGGAACCCGTCGCCGCCCTGGTAGCTGACCTCCTGCTTGAAGCCGACCCGGTTGGCCTCCATGAAGGACAGGGTCGCCGGCGTCGCGATGTAGGACAGGCGCTGGGCGAAGCTCTCCGGGTGGGCGCCGCGGCCGATCGACTCCCCGTGGGTGTCGAAGATGACCAGCTGCACGCCGTCCAGCCGGTGCTTGGTGAACAGCCGGGCGATGCGGATGCGCAGCCGCTCGATGGAGGCCGCCGCCGGCGTCTGGCCCAGGTAGCGGCCGGCGTCGGAGAAGCCGGTCTGGATGCACAGCCGGCCGCGCCGGCGCACGTACTCGCGGTAGTGCGGGTTGTCCAGCAGCTGCTCGATCACCCGGCTGCCGACCTCCAGCGCCCGCTCCGTCTCGAACAGGGGGCTGATGTCGACCTTGTCGGCGACGCCGAACAGGCGGGCGTAGTAGAGCGCGGTCAGCACCGTGAAGGCGCTCTCGCTCTCCGCGATCAGGAAGCGCACCGGCACCGTGGCGTCGGTGTACTTCAGCATCTGCGCCACCACCATGAACAGGCGCTTGGCCGAGGTGCGCTCGGCGATGATGCTGCCGAAGTTCACGGTGACCGGGCGCACGCCGTCCAGCAGCTCGGTCAGGGACGCCAGGTAGGACTGGCGGTAGCGCGGGTCGTCCGGCGCCGTCTCCATCCCCACCGTCTTGCGGATGGCGTTGTGCAGCTGGGTGGAGTTGATGCGCACGTGCGTGTGCGCCATGCCGAGCCCGTAGTTCGACAGCTCCGCCCGCAGCACCGCCAGGCGCCGCACCGTGTCGCCGCGGTCCTTGCGCCCCTGCTCCTTGCGGGCCTGCCCGGCCAGGCGGATGCAGCGCTCCACCAGGTCGATGGCCTGCCCGGCCTCCACCAGGCGCAGCGGCAGTCCCTCGTACATGCGGCGCGCGATGCGCTGGACGTGGGCCACGTCGGTGGCGCCGGCGTCGCCGAAGATGGCGATCTCGTCCGTCACCTGGTTGATGGCGAGCGCCAGGCGCGATTCCACCAGGTCCAGCGTGTGGCGCAGATCCTCGTGCGCCGGCGCGCCGCGGCGGATCTCCTGCACCTCCGTCAGGTAGTGGCGGAGCTGGCGCTGCTGGACCACCAGCCTCTTGTGCAGCGTGTCGGACCACTTGATGTCGGAGCGGCCGTCCAGGTCGTAGCCGACCCAGCTGGCGACCGTGATGAGGCGGGGCGTCAGCTCGTGCCAGCGCTCCGGATATTCCGCCCGGGCGACCGTGAGCACGATGTCGTATAGCTTGCGCAGGGCCGCCTGGGCGTTGGCGATGGCGACGAGCGACAGGTTGTGCTCCGCCGTCAGCGACATGTCGCCGGGATGGTGCTCCGCGGCCGCGATCTGGGCGACCAGCTCCTCCCGCGCGGCGGGCGACAGGGGCTCGCCGTCGCCGCCGCGGCCCGTGGCCAGCGTCGCCATGACCTCCATCAGCTCGCCCGACAGGTTGAAGGTCGGGTGGGCGGTGAAGACGATGCCGAAGATCTCGCTCTCGACCCGCTGCTGGAAGGTCTCGAACGGCACCTGGGCGTCGCCGGCCCGGGCCAGCCCCTGGATCAGCCCGCGCAGCGTCTCCAGGTTCGCCTCCGGCGAGGCCTCGCCGAGGTAGCGGCCGAGCCGGCGCGCGCGGGCGAGGAAGCCCTCCGCGCTCAGGAACTGCACCAGCTGCTCCACCTGGCCGAAGCGCAGGGTCCCGGCATGCAGCCGCCGCGACACCTCCAGCGCCAGCAGCAGCACCGGGTTGGCGAAGGGGTCGTCCTTCGTCTGCTGGGTGAACCGCTCCAGGCACTCCGTCAGCTCCGCCGCCAGGGCGGGCGCGTCCGGGCCGTCGGCCGGGCCGGGGACGGGGAAGCGGGTGGCCGGCGGGCGCAGCAGCGGCCCGGTCGACGCGGTCCGCGCCAGCACCGAGGCGTCCGCGGGGGGCGTGTCGGCGAGGGGCTTCACGTCGTCGGGCATCGGGCGGCCTCCGGTCTGGGGGTTCGGACTTCGATCCGGAAAATATTGCAATGCGATAAGGCGACGATGGGACCGGGGATTACCCCTGTCAATGTAATTTCGTTACGAAGGTTGCGCGTGCGGGGAACCCTTCCATGCGCGCAGGTAATGTCATGCGCGGGGTGCTGGATGGGGCCGCGGCATCCACGCCGGAGCGGCGCCTGCCGGACCGGGCTACGGCTCTACCTCGGCGCGATTCCGGTAACGGAATTACCTGACGTGGGGTTGCGCCCCGCCTTGACGCACCTCAATGCCGCCGGTCCGACCGCCGCGCAGTCTCGTTCCCACATGTAGGACAGGAGGGCGGGCCATGGCGTTCAAGCGGATACTGGCGGTCGTGACGGGGGAGGCCTGCGACGCGGCGGCCCTGGCGGCGGCCTTCGCGCTGGCGCGGCCGGCGGCCGGGCACGTCGACGCGCTGCACGTCCGCCCCGATCCCCGCGACGCCGTGCCCATGCTGGGCGAAGGGGTGTCGGGCGGGCTGGTGGAGCAGATCATGTCGGTGTCGGCCGAGGCCGCGTCCCGGCGCGCCGCCGCCGCGCGGGAGACCTTCGCCCGCGCCCGCGACGCCGCCGGCCTGCCCCCGGACGGGCCCGGCGCCGCCTTCCTCGACCGCGTGGGCCGCGCCGCCGAGATCGTGACGGCGGAGGCGCGGCTGGCCGACCTGGCCGTCTTCGCCTGCGCCCAGGCAACCGACGACGCCGACGGGGCGCCGGTGCTGGAGGCGGTGCTGACCGGCGGCGGCCGGCCGCTGCTGCTGGCCCCGCCGGAGCTTCCCGCCGCCATCGGCCGCCACGTCGCCATCGCCTGGAACGGCGGGACGGAGGCGGCGCGCGCGGTGGCGGCGGCGATGGACGCCGTCACCCGGGCGGAGCGGGTGACGATCCTGACCGCCGGCACCGCGAAGACCCGGGCCGGGCAGGCGGAGGGGCTGCGCGCCTACCTCGCCTGGCACGGGGTGGCGGCGGAGGTGGCTTCGGTGCCGTCGCACGCGGACGGGGTCGGCGCCGCCCTGCTGGCCGCGGCCGGGACGGCGGGGGCCGACCTGCTGGTCATGGGCGGCTACGGCCGCTCGCGCCTCCGCGAGCTGATCCTGGGCGGGGTGACGCGGCATGTGCTGAACCATGCCCGCCTGCCCGTGTTGATGGCTCACTGAAACCGGAGGAAGGGAGACGCCCCCGTGCCCCTCAAGACGATCCGCCTGGCCCTGGCGCGCACCCACGAGTTCCCCCAGGGCGCCGCCGACCGCGGCTACGAGTTCACGGCCCCGCTGACCGACGACGGCCACCTCGACCAGGCCGCCTGGCAGTCCTCGATGGAGCAGTGCACCGTCCGCCGCTTCTGGGCCGGCGAGGCGGACGAGCACGGCCGCCTGATCCACCGCAACGGCCGCTGGGCCTTCCACTATGACGGGCTGGAGGCGCCGGAGGACGAGCCGATCTTCAAGTTCGACCAGCACCGCTTCGTCGAGGGCGAATACGTCACCATCACCGAGTACGACGGCGAGGCGCGGCCGTTCAAGGTGGTGCGGGTGGTGTGACCGCCGGGCCTCCGGTCGGTTGCTCCCGGTCGGTTTCAGGGCAGCGGGGGCGGGGTGCGTCCTTCGACAAGCTCAGGATGAGGCTTCGACAGGCTCAGGCTGAGGATCGTCGAGATGCTCCCCATGGAGGTTGCTGCTCCCTGAGAAGCCATGCCTCGGCTACACCGGGCCTGGCATCCACCCTCCCTCATGCTGAGCCTGTCGAAGCACGCACAGCCTCTCAGCCGCACCGATTCGCCGGGCGTCCCGATTCCCTACCCCTCACCCTCCCGAGCCTGGCGGCTCGGGCCCCTCCCTCTCCCTCAGGGGGAGAGGGGAAATTGGGAGAGGGGATACAGGAAGGGAGAGGGGTCAGGGACCCTCCAGCTCGCGCCGGTGCAGCGCCGCCTGCTCCTCGCCGAAGCAGCAGAAGATCACCTCGTCCAGGCCGGGGCGGGCGGTCTCGGCGCGCACCGTGGCGACGGCGATGCGGGCGGCGCGGTCCTTGGGGAAGCCGTAGACGCCGGTGGAGATGCCGGGAAAGGCCACCGTGCGCAGCCCGTGGGCGAAGGCGAGCGAGAGGGAGGAACGGTAGGCGCTTTCCAGCAGCGCGTCCTCCCCCTGGCCGCCGCCGCGCCAGACCGGGCCCACCGTGTGGATGACGTGGCGGGCCGGCAGGCGGAAGCCCGGGGTGATCCGGGCCTCCCCCGTGGGGCAGCCGCCCAGCATCCGGCAGTGGGCCAGCAGCTCCGGCCCCGCCGCCCGGTGGATCGCCCCGTCCACCCCGCCGCCGCCCAGCAGGCTCTCGTTGGCGGCGTTCACGATGGCGTCCACCGCCAGCGTGGTGATGTCGGCGACGAGGACGGTCAGGCGGGTCATGGCCGGCGCCTCAGCCCTCCAGGCTCTTGGACGCGATCTCGAACACGTCGCTCGACAGCCCCTCGGTGCCGACGATGCGCTGGAGGGCGGCGCGGGCGTGCGCCTGCCGCCCCTCGTCGTACTTCTTCCACCGCGCGAAGGCCTTGACCATGCGGCTGGCGACCTGCGGGTTCAGCCGGTCCAGGGTCAGCACCGTGTCCGCCAGGAAGGCGTAGCCGCTGCCGTCGGCCGCGTTGAAGCGGGCCGGGTTGGCGGTGAAGCCGCCGACCAGCGCGTAGACCTTGTTCGGGTTGCGGATGCTGAAGCCCGGATGGTCCATCAGCGCGCGCACCCGCTCCACCGTGTCGGGGCGGGACGACATGGCCTGGATGGAGAACCACTTGTCCATGACCAGCGGCTCGTCCTTCCAGCGGGCGGCGAAGTCGGCCAGCGCCGTCTCCCGCCCCGCCATGTCGCCGTCGGCGATCAGCGCCAGCGCCGCGATGGAATCGGTCATGGAGGCGGCGCCGCGGTACTGGTCCAGGCACAGCGCGTGCGCCTCCCCGTCGTCCAGCGCCATCAGGTAGGCCAGCGCCGCGTTCTTCAGCGAGCGGCGGCCCATCGCGTCGGGCGTGATGGAGAAGGCGCCGTCGTCCCGGTTCTCCCGGTAGGCCACCAGGAACCGGTCGCGCAGCGCCGCGGCCAGGGTCCGGCGGACGAACCGGCGGGCCTCATGGATGCCGTCGACGTCGATGACCTGCATCTGCTGGCCGAGGTAGGACTCGGTCGGCAGCGTCAGCGCCAGGGCGGCGAAGGCGCGGTCCTCCGCGGCGCGGTCCAGCGTGGCGGCGACCGCGTCGACGAAGCCCTGCGGCACCTGCATCTCCCGGCCCGCCGCGCGCGCCGCGACCAGCTCCAGGATCAGCCCCGTCGCCAGGGTCTGCCCCGCCTCCCAGCGGTTGAAGGCGTCGCTGTCGTGCGCCATCAGGAAGGTCAGGTCCTCCGGCCGGTAGCCGAAGCGCAGGCGGATGGGCGCGGAGAACTCCCGGAACAGCGACGGCACCGGGGCGGTGGGCACGTCCAGGAAGGTGAAGGTCTGCTCGGCCCGGGTCAGGGGCAGCACGCGGGTGGTGCCGCCGGCCTGCACCTCTCCCTCCAGCCGCAGGGGCACGTCCCGGCCGTCGCGCCCGACCAGGCCCAGGCGCACCGGTACCAGCATCGGCTTCTTCTCCGGCTGGCCGGGCGTCGGCGGCACCGTCTGGCGCAGGGTCAGGCGGTAGGTGCGGGCGGCGGCGTCGTAGGCGCCCTCGCCCTCGATCACGGGCGTGCCGGCCTGGGCGTACCACAGGCGGAACTGCTCCCAGTCGGCCTTCGCATCGGGGTTGGCGTCGCGCATGGCGGCCAGGAAGTCGTCCGTGGTGACGGCCTGCCCGTCATGGCGCTGGAAGTAGAGGTCGATGCCCCGCCGGTAGCCCTGCGGCCCCAGCAGGGTGTGGTACATGCGCAGGACCTCGGCCCCCTTGTCGTAGACGGTGGGGGTGTAGAAGTTGTTGATCTCGATGTAGCTGTCGGGCCGCACCGGGTGCGCGGTCGGGCCGGCATCCTCGGCGAACTGGACTTGGCGTAGGCGCTGGACGTCCTGGATGCGCTTCACCGGGGCGGAGTTCATGTCGGCGGAGAACTGCTGGTCGCGGAAGACCGTCAGCCCCTCCTTCAGGCTCAGCTGGAACCAGTCGCGGCAGGTGACCCGGTTGCCGGTCCAGTTGTGGAAGTACTCGTGCGCGACCACGGCCTCGATGCCGAGGAAGTCGGTGTCGGTCGCCGTGTCGGGCCGGGCGAGGATGTACTTCGTGTTGAAGACGTTCAGGCCCTTGTTCTCCATCGCCCCCATGTTGAAGTCGCCGACCGCGACGATGTTGAACACGTCCAGGTCGTACTCCAGCCCGTAGACGTCCTCGTCCCACTTCATGGACTTCTTCAGGCTGTCCATGGCGTGGAAGCACTTGTCCTCGTTCCCGGGCTCCACGTAGATGCGCAGCTGCACCTCGCGGCCCGACCGCGTGGTGAAGCGGTCCTCGATGTGGACGAGGTTGCCGGCGACCAGCGCGAACAGGTAGCTGGGCTTCGGCCACGGGTCCTCCCACCGGGCCCAGTGGCGGCCGTCGGGACGGTCGCCGGACGCCGCCAGGTTGCCGTTGGACAGCAGGACCGGATAGCGCGCCTTCTCCGCCTCCACGGTCGTGGTGTAGCGCGCCATCACGTCGGGGCGGTCCAGGAAGTAGGTGATCTTGCGGAAGCCCTCCGCCTCGCACTGGGTGCAGTAGTTGCCGGACGACTTGTACAGCCCCTCCAGCGCCGTGTTCTCCTGCGGCTTGGTGCGGGTGACGATCTCCACCGTGCAGGCGTCCGGCAGGTGCGGCAGGGTCAGGCTGTCGGCGGTGACCGCGTAGTCCTGCGGCGAGAGCTGCCGGTTGTCGATCGCGACCGACAGCAGCTCCAGCTCCTGCCCGTCCAGCACCAGGGGCAGCGGCCCCTCGGCCGCGCGCGCCGGGTTGCGCCGCAGTCCCAGGCGCGAGCGCACGGTCGCGTGCTCCTCGCGCAGATCGAACTCCAGCTCGACCGTGTCGATCAGGAAGGGGGCGGGGGTGTAGTCGCGGAGGTGGATCGCCTTCGGCGCGCCCTTGTCCATGGCCATTGTTCCATCTGCAACGGGTCGTCAGGGGGCGGGAGCATAGGCGACCCGCGGGAACCGCGCCAGACCGCTTCGGGGCCGAAGGGCAACACCCCACCCGCATTTCCCGCCTATGGCGAAAAACATATGCGGGCGCGGGCGGCCGGCTTGTATCATGCGGGCAAGAATTGGGGAGCCGGGTTCAGGGAATGGTCCTGGAGATCGACGCGTCGGACGTGGTCATCCTGTCCATCGCGGCGGCCACGCTCGTGGCGGCCGTGATGCTGGAGATGATGCGCGTCATCATCCCCGACGTCTACGAGTGGGCCGCCGACCACCAGAAGGTGAAGGCGGAGATCGCCGAGGCGAAGAAGTCCATCGAGAAGATCACGCTGCTGAACCGCGAGCGGGCCGCCGTGCGCGACCGCAAGAACGCCGAGCGGTTCCGCCTGAAGTCCATCCTCAGCCGCACCGAGATGACGCTGGCCGCGCTCGAAAAGGAACGGGTGGAGGTCTGGCACGACGTGGGGGAGCAGGTCATCGGCGACACGCTCTACCTGGTCCGCGTCGCCAACCGGGCGGCGGCCGACCGGTCCCAGCGTGACTTCGACCTGGCGCCGATGATCTGGCGCTACACCAACACCGTGCGCATCTGGGCGCCCAACGAGAAGACGGCGCGGGCACGGCTGCAGGCGGCCTTCACCGCCGACGACGGCTATTCCTCCAGCGAGATGGTGTCGCTGGGCGGGGCCCGCGGCGGCGAGGCGAAGAAGGCGGAGCCGGCCGCCGCGGCACCCGCCGCCATCATCCGCCCGCCCGACAACCGGCCGCCCCAAAGCCGTCCCGCCGGCCAGCGGCGCTGAGGGAGCGGCGGGCGTGATCGTCTCTCCCATGAACTTCTTCAGCCTCTGCCTGCTGGCCATCTGCGGGGCCATGCTGGTGGTGGCCGCGCGCCGCATCCTGGTCGTCATCAAGCAGACGGAGCGGCGCATCGCCCACACGGTCGACCAGAAGAACGCCGTCGCCACCGAGCTGCGGCTCGCCAAGCGGGACGAGGCGCAGATCAAGGCCGCCATCGACGAGGCGGACGGCGCCATCACCCAGATGACCGCCGCCAACACGCGCGCCGAGGCCCGCATCGAAAAGCTGAAGGGGGCGGAGAAGCTGGTCGTCAACATGGCCGACAACGAGTGGCGCAAGTTCGACCGCTTCTTCCGCGTCACCGTCAGCAACCCGACCATGCCGGCCTTCATGGGGCGCGGCCCCGGCTCCGCCACCGGCTGGTCGGAGGGCCGGGTGGTGCACGGCTTCGCCCGGTCCGACGTGGACTTCAAGGAGCGCGTGCTGCGCCTCTACCCGCCGTCCGCCGGCTTCGTCGTCGGCGAGGCGGAGATGACCAGCCTGCTGGACGACGACCCTCCCGGCATGAGGACCGCATGAGCGACGCCCCCGCCCTCGACGTCTTCCCGGCGCCGCTGCGCCTCGTCGCCGCCGGGATGGAGCCGGACGCGCTGGCGGAGCTCGCCGACCGCACCGGCATCGGGATCGAGCTGGACCCCGAGCCCGCCGGCCGGGTCGAGGCCGTCGGCGAGGGCGAGGCGGAGCGGCTGGCCGAGGCGCTGAACCGCCGCTCCGCCGCCGTGGTGGAGGTGGTGGCGGGACGGGCCTTCCCGGCCGACCGGCTGCGCGCCGCCATGGCGGAGGGATGCCGGCTGTTCCTGTCGCTCAGCACCCGCATGGCTTGGTCCTTCGACACCGCGGCGCAGTTCTGCGACGCGCTGGCCGTGCGCGGTCTGCTGCCGGACTATCTGCGCCACGACGTGGAGCTCAGCCTGCACGAGGCGGTCGTCAACGCGGTCCTGCACGGCAACCTCGCCATGGGCGGCTCGCTGGTCGACGACCCCGCCGAGTTCGACGCCTTCTGCCAGCGCCTGACCGCGCGGCTGGCGGAGGGGGAGGGGGCGACGAAGCGGGTGGAGCTGGCCGCCTTCGGGGAGCCGGGCCTGCTGGTCCTGCGCGTCCATGACGAGGGCGCCGGCTACGACCCGGAGCTGGTGCCGCGCCCCGTGGACATCACCGCCAAGTCCGGCCGCGGCCTGGAGATCATGCGCACCATGTCGGCCCGCATGGAGGTCACCGACGGCGGCCGCACGGTGGCGCTGGCCTTCGCGCTTTAGGGGGACCGGGCGCAGGTCGCCTGGAACCGTCAGGCGCCATGCGGCGTGAGCCGCCGGGGGCGCCGCATTCCGCTTGGCGCGGCAACGGGGGCGTGGTGCGGCCTTCGACAGGCTCAGGCTGAGGGTCGTTTTGCTGCTCCCGAGGGAGGTTGCGGCTCCCCCGGAACGTCGGACGGATGGAACTCCCCGTCTCATTCCGTCATTCCGGCGAAAGCCGGAATCCAGGGTTTCTTACCGCCGCGAGCGGGGCTCTTGGACCCCGGCTTTCGCCGGGGTGACGGACAGCTGAATGGAACGGGTGGCCTGGCATCCACCCTTCCTCAGGCTGAGCTTGTCGAAGCCTCGTCCTGAGCTTGTCGAAGCCTCGTCCTGAGCTTGTCGAAGCCTCGTCCTGAGCTTGTCGAAGCCTCGTCCTGAGCTTGTCGAAGGACGCACATCCTCCCAGCCGCGCCCTATCGACCGCCTGGGACAAAAAGGCGCGCGGCGGGGTCGGTTCTCCGGCCTTATATCGGGGCGGAACCGAACCCGAGGGATACCCGAGATGATCCGACGCGCCTTCCTCCTGACCGCCGCCCTGGCAGCACTGGCCGGCGGGGCCGCCGCGCACAGCTTCGGCACCGGCGCCGTCCAGATCGGCCATCCCTGGGCCCTGCCGTCGGAAGGCCCGCAGGCCAGCGCCTTCGTCTCGTTGCTGAACAAGGGCGGCGCGGCCGACCGCTTCGTCGGCGCCGACACCGACGTGGCGGAGAAGGTCGTCATCCACGACCTGGTGCAGGGGAAGCCGGCGCCCGTGGCAGGCATGGACCTGGCGCCGAACCGCCCGGTCGCGCTGCGCCCCACCGCGCGCGAGCTGCGGCTGGAGGGGCTGAAGCGCCCGCTGAAGCTGGGCGAGCGCTTCATGATGACCCTGCGCTTCGAGAAGGCGGCACCGGTAAAGGTCGAGGTGTTCGTGGAGGACGGGCAGGGCGGGCACTGAGGGGGCTTGCGGGAGCTGGGCAGCGGGGGCGTTCTGCGGCCTTCGACAGGCTCAGGCTGAGGATGGTTCAGCTGCTCCCCAAGGTTCCACTGGGCCTGGCACCATCGATCCTCAGGCTGAGCCTGTCGAAGCCCGCACAGCCTCTCAGCCGCACCCGGGAACACCCCAAGGTTCCGATTCCCACCCCTCACCCTCCCACCGCCTTGCGGCGGCGGGTCCCTCCCTCTCCCTCAAGGGGAGAGGGGACTCCGGGCAGGGGAGAGGGAAGGGTGAGGGGGCCGCCGCGCGCACCCCCTCCCGCAACGCAAGCAGGATCAGACCGTGAAGCTCTCGCCGCAGCCGCAGCGGGCCTTCTCGTTGGGATTGCGGAAGACGAAGCCGGTCTGGAACTTGTCCTCGACGTAGTCCATCTCGGTGCCGATCAGGAACATGGTCGAGGCGGGGTCGAGCAGGATGGTGACGCCCTTGTCCTCCACCACCTCCTCGAACTTCCGCTTCTCCTCCGCGTATTCCACGAAGTAGCTCATGCCCGAGCAGCCGCGCGCCTTGACGCCGACGCGCAGGCCCAGCACCGGCTTGTCCGCCTTGCCCATGATCTCGCGCACGCGGGCGGCGGCGGCGTCGGTCAGGGTCATGGCCTTGGGGCGTTCCATCATGCTCATTGGGGTCCTCCTCAGAACATGTTCAAGGCGACGCGCGCCTCGTCCGACATCAGGCCCTGGTGCCAGGCCGGCTCCCAGACGAGGTCGACCTTGACGCTGCGCACGCCGGGCACCGACTGCACCGCCTGCTGGACGGTGCCCGGCATCTCGCCGGCGACCGGGCAGCCGGGGGCGGTCAGCGTCATCTCGATCTCCACGTCGCCCTCCGCGTCCACCTCGCAGCGGTAGACGAGTCCGAGCTCGTAGATGTCGACCGGGATCTCGGGGTCGTAGACGGTCTTCAGCGCCTCCACGATGCGGTCCTGCAGCGGCGCGTCGGGGGGCAGCTTCTGGTCTTCGGGGATTTCCATGGGGGCTCCCATGAAGACCCCCGGGGGCGCGATCGGCCTGTCCATGGTGCCTGCCATCTCCTTCACTCCGTCGAGGTCTTCTCTTCGCCGTGCATGGCGGCGTGCATCGTGTGCCAGGCCAGCGTGGCGCATTTCACGCGCATCGGGAACTCGCGAACGCCGGACAGAACCTGCAGCTTCTCCAGCGCCTCCTCGTCCAGGTGCCCGTGGTCGCCGTGCTGGTCGTCGTCCTTGGTGCACATGTCGTGGAAATGCCCGAACAGCGCCTCGGCCTCCGCGGCCGTCTTGCCCTTCAGGATCTCCGTCATCAGCGACGCGCTGGCCTGGCTGATGGCGCAGCCGCGCCCGTCGAAGCGGGCGTCGCGGACCGTGCCGTCCTGGTCCAGCAGCAGGTAGACGGCGATCTTGTCGCCGCACATCGGGTTGTCGCCGCGGGCATGGCGGTTGAACTCGTCGGGCTTGCCGAAGTTCCGCGGGTTCTTCCCGTGGTCCAGGATCACTTCCTGGTAGAGGTCGCGCAGATCGTCGAACATCAGCCGAAGAACTCCTTCACTGCCTTGACCGCGTCGGCCAGCGCGTCGGCCTCGGCCTCGGTGTTGTACATGGCGAAGCTGGCCCTGGCCGTGGCCCCCACGCCGAACCTGTCCATCAGCGGCTCCGCGCAGTGGCGGCCCACACGGATTGCAACGCCTGCGCGGTCCACGAAGGTCCCGATGTCGTGCGGATGCACGCCCTCGATGGTGAAGCTGACGATGGCGGCCTTGCCCGGCGCGGTGCCGATGATGCGCAGGCCGTCGATGGCCGACAGCCGCTCCGTCGCATGCGCCAGCAGGCGGTTCTCGTGCGCCTGGATGGCCCCCATGCCGATACCCGTTACATAGTCGATGGCGGCGCCCAGTCCAATCCCCTCCATGATGGGCGGGGTGCCGGCCTCGAACCGATAGGGCGCCTCGCGGAAGGTCGTCTCCTCGAAGGTGACGGTCTGGATCATGTCGCCGCCGCCCTGGTAGGGCGGCATGCGGTCGAGATGCTCCTTCTTCCCGTACAGCACGCCGATGCCGGTGGGGCCGTACAGCTTGTGCCCGGTCATGATGTAGAAGTCGGCGTCGATGGCCTGCACGTCGACCGGCATGTGGACCGCCGCCTGGCTGCCGTCGAACAGCACGGGGATGCCCTTGGCGTGCGCCAGCCGCGTGATCTCGCGGGCCGGGTTGACGGTGCCCAGCACGTTGCTGGCGTGGGTGACCGCGACCAGCCGCACCCTGGGGCCCAGCAGGCCGGCCAGCGCGTCCATGTCCAGGCTGCCGTCGTCCAGCACCGGCACGATCTTCAGCACGATCCCGGCCTGGGTGCGCAGGATCTGCCAGGGCACCAGGTTGGCGTGGTGCTCCATGGCGCTCACCACCACCTCGTCGCCGGGCTGGAAGAAGGCGCGGCCGAAGCTCTGCGCGACCAGGTTGAACGCCTCGGTCGCGTTGCGGGTGAAGACGATGGTCTCGCGCGACGGCGCGTTCAGGAACTTGGCCACCTTGTCGCGCACCGCCTCGTAGGCGTCGGTCGCGCGCTGGGACAGGAAGTGCACGCCGCGGTGGACGTTGGCATAGTCGGTCTCCAGGAACTCCCGCATCGCGTCGATGACCTGGCGCGGCTTCTGCGCGCTGGCGGCGCTGTCCAGGTAGACCAGCGGCTTGCCCGGCCGGCCCGGCTTCTCGTGCACCAGGCGGGTCAGGATGGGGAAGTCGCGGCGCACCGCCTCGACGTCGAAGGGGGCGTTGGTGGGGGCGGGGCGGGCGGCGGTGAGGCTCATGGGGTCAGTTCCTTGCGGACGAACCAGCGCTGGCGGCCCAGCACCGCGTCCGGGAAGTGGGTGACGGCGGCATAGCCCAGCCGCTTCAGGAAGTCGGGGGCCTGCCATTCGTAGGGGACGGCGGCGATGCTCTCGGCCCCGGCGGCGCGGGCGGCGTCCTCCAGGGCGCGGACCAGCCGGGTCGCCAGGCCGCGCCCGCGGTGCGCCGGCTCCACCCAGCCGTCCAGGATGCACCACCAGCGCCCGTCGCGGATGGCGTTGACGCCGGCGACCAGGGCGCCGGCCGCGTCGCGGGCATAGGCGCCGACCTCGGCATAGGCGACGCCGACCGCCTGCAGCCAGTGCTCGGTCAGGCCGTCGTCGACGCGCTGCAGGTCGGCCTCCGCCGGCGCGTCGGTGACCTCTAGCGTCAGGCCGGCGGGGACGGGCGGCAGGGGCGCGGGCGCCACGGCCTTGCGGAAATAGGTGCGGTCGGCGCCATGCACGAAGCGCGGGATGACGGCGAACGGCGCGTAGCCGAAGCGCGGATAGTAGTCGCGCGCCTGGAAGTCCATGGTGTTCAGGAAGATGCGGGTGCAGCCCCGCTCCGCCGCGGCCGCCTCCGCCGCGGCCAGCAGCAGCCCGCCCAGCCCCCGGCCGCGCTGCGGCGCGTCGGTCCACAGCCACAGCACGTGCAGGTCGGTGTCCGTCACCTCCAGCTTGGCGCCGGCGGCCAGGGTGCCGTCCGCGCCGCGCAGGAACAGGCCGACGACGCGCTTCTCCACGCCCAGCCCGGCCCGGGCGATGGGCTCGACCCGCTCCGCCACCCAGGCCGTCTCGGCCGGCGGCGCGGGGTCCAGCACGTCGATGGCGATCTGCGCGGCGTCCATGGGCCCGTCCTCAGCGCGCCGCCAGCCAGGCGTTGATGCGGGCGCGGAAATGCTCGCGAACGGGCTCCACCCCGATCTCCTCCACCGCCTCGTCCAGGAAGGAGGCGATCAGCAGGCCGCGCGCCTCCTCCAGCGGGATGCCGCGGGCGCGCAGGTAGAACAGCGCGTCGTCGTCCAGCTCGCCCGCGGTGGCGCCGTGGCTGCACTTCACGTCGTCGGCGTAGATCTCCAGCTCCGGCTTGCTGTCGATCTCCGCCTGGTCGGACAGCAGCAGGGCCCGGTTC
The DNA here is from genome assembly GCA_035627915.1 of Azospirillaceae bacterium. Taxonomy (GTDB): domain Bacteria; phylum Pseudomonadota; class Alphaproteobacteria; order Azospirillales; family Azospirillaceae; genus DASPKT01. The sequence continues at coordinate 3,988 of DASPKT010000090.1, read as the reverse complement.
AGCTGATAGCCGTCGGTCTTCTGCGCGTCCGGGCGGACGACGATCTTGCCCTGGAAGACGGCGCGGGCGCGCCCGTCGATGGCGCCCTTCACCACCTCGCGGCTGGTGCAGCGGGGTTGGGCGTGGTCGATCAGGCTGGTGAAGTCGGTGTGCTGCTCGCCCCGCACCGTATAGGCGCCGGAGACGCGGCAGGTCACGCCGGTGCCGTCCAGCCGCGCGTGGATCTCGTTGCGGGAGAGGCGCGCGCCCGTGGTCAGCACGAAGGTGTCGTAGGTGCTGTCCCGGCCCAGCTTCGCCGTGGTGGTGGCGAGGTGGAAGGCGCCCATGCCCTCCTCCTGCACCTTGTAGTGCCGCAGCACCGCACCCTGGCCGACGGTGATCTCGGTCGCGACGTTGCTGAAATAGGCGCCGTCGCCGCGGCCGACATGGTGCTCCACCAGCGTCGCCTCGGCGTTGTCCTCCACCTGCACCAGCAGGCGGGGATGCCAGGCGGCGCCGTTGCCGGTGCCGACGAAGACCAGCTCCACCGGCTGCTCCACCACGGTGCCGCGGCGCACGCGCAGGACGGCGCCCTCGGCGACGAAGGCGGTGTTGAGGGCGACCAGCGGCAGCCCGTCCGGGGCGGCGGTGCGGCCCAGCAGCGCCTCCACTCCGGCGGGGTCGCGGGCCAGCGCGTCGGCCAGGCTCTCCAGCGTGGCGCCGGCGGGCAGGCCGCCGGCGGAGGACAGCTCGGGCCGGTGGCGGCCGTCGACGAAGACCAGGCGCAGCGGCGTGGCACCGTCGGCCGCCACGGTGGGCAGCGCATCGACGCCGACGGCGGCGACCGCCGCCGCGGGGGCGAAGCGCTGCTTCTCCAGCGGGCGCAGGTTCGTGTACTTCCACGCTTCCACCCGGGGGCCGGGGAAGCCCGCGGCGCGGAAGCGCTCGGCGCCGGCGGCGCGCAGCGCGTCCAGCCAGGGCAGGCCGGCGCCGGGCAAAGTGGGGCCGGCGGCCCGCAGGGCGTCGAGGTAGGGCTGGATGGCGTTGGGGGCGGCGTCCATCATCGTCTCACAGATCCATCCGCAGCGCGGTCATGCCGGCGCCGGAAAGCATGTCGGGCACGTAGGCCAGGTCGGAGAAGCCGATCCGGCGGTAGAAGTCGGGGGCCTGGAAGTCGGCCGTCTCCACGGTGGCGCGGCGGCAGCCCAGGGCGCGGCCGGCGTCCAGGGCCGCCCGCATCATCCGGGCGCCGGTGCCGGTGCCGCGCAGCGGCTCGTCCAGCCACAGCATGTCCACCATGAACTCGTCGGCCACCGCATAGCAGAGAGCCCCGCCGCGCACCGCCCCGCCGTCGCGCACATAGGCGCTGACCCAGCGCGGTGCGACGCCGAAATTGCGCTGCCGGCGCGCGTCCAGCCGGCGCCAGTTCTCCGCCGTCCAGGGGTCGGACGGCGGTGTGCGCAGCTCCAGCGATACGCCGGCCGGCACCTCCGGCGCCGCGGCGCCGGCCAGCTCCTTGCGCAGCACGACATAGTCGCCGCCGCGGATGTGGTCGGGGATCGCGTGGGTGGTCCGGAAGCCGCGCGCCCCGTAAGGGGAGAGCGGCGCGTGCGCGCGGCCGCCGGCGGTCAGGCGCACGCAGCCCAGGCCGGCCAGCGCCGCCTCGGCCGCGGCCAGGATGGCGGCACCCACGGCGCCGTCCGCGGCCTCCTCCGTCCACACGCCCCAGGGGGCGTAGGCGGCGTTGCCGTAGACCGTGGCGGTGATCCCGCCCAGCCAGGCGTCCGTCGCGGAGTCGCGCGCGGCGACGCCGATGCGGGCGCGCACCGGCGGGGTCTTCGCGGCGTTGTAGGCGCCCAGCCCCGCCAGCACGGCCTTGGAGGCCGGCGTGTGCAGGTCGGCGCCGTGCTCGACCGTGATGGCCAGCGTGTCGCCAGTCAGCATGTCGCCAGTCAGCGTATCGGCGCTCAGCGTGTCGGCCATCATGGCGTCAGGCGGCCTCGGGGCTGCCGAACTCGGCATAGCCCTTCTGCTCCAGCTCCAGCGCCAGCTCCTTGCCGCCGCTCTTCAGGATGCGGCCGTGGGCCAGCACGTGGACCCTGTCCGGCACGATGTAGTTCAGCAGGCGCTGGTAGTGGGTGATGACCAGCATGGAGCGGTCGGGCGCGCGCAGCGAGTTGACGCCGTCGGCGACGACCTTCAGCGCGTCGATGTCCAGCCCGCTGTCGGTCTCGTCCAGGATGGCGAACTTCGGGTCCAGCACGGCCATCTGCAGCACCTCGTTGCGCTTCTTCTCGCCGCCGGAGAAGCCGACGTTGACCGCGCGCTTGATCATGTCGTCGGTCATGTTGAGGCCCTTGGCCTTGGCGCGGATCAGCTTCAGGAACTGCATCGCGTCCAGCTCGGGCTCGCCCCGGTGCTTGCGCACGGCGTTCAGGGCGGACTTCAGGAAGGTCGTGTTGCTGACGCCCGGGATCTCGATCGGGTACTGGAAGGCCAGGAACACGCCCTGCGCCGACCGCTCCTCCGGCTCCATCGCCAGCAGGTCCATGCCGTTGAAGGTGACGGACCCCTCCGTCACCTCATAGCCCTCGCGCCCCGCCAGGATGTAGGACAGCGTGCTCTTGCCGGAGCCGTTCGGCCCCATGATGGCATGCACCTCGCCCGGCCCGATGGAGAGGTCGATCCCCTTCAGGATCTCCTTGCCGTCGACGTTGGCGTGCAGGTTGCGGATCTCGATCATTCGTCCATCCATCCAATCCAGGCCGGCTCATCCATTCCCGTCATTCCGGAAGTGTGACCGCGCGTTTCCTTACTTGTTCAAACTCTCGTACAGGTCGTCCCAATCCGGGTTGGCCTTTTCGATCAGCTCGATCTTCCAGGCCCTCTTCCATTCCTTCAGCCGCTTCTCCCGCGCGATGGCGTACTCGGCGGTGTCGAAAACCTCATAGTGCACCAGCATCTTCACGCCGTACCGGCTGGTGAAGCCGGGCACGGCGCCCGTCCGATGCTCCCAGACTCTCCGCGCCAAGTCGGAGGTGACCCCGACATAGAGCGTTCCGTTCCTCTTGCTGGCCAGGATGTAGACGAAGAACCGCTTCTCCATCCTGGTCGATCCTCTGGCCCGTCACCACCCATCCCCCAACCCGTCATTCCGGCGAAAGCCGGAATCCAGTCCGTTCCGCCAAACCTTCCGGGGTCTGGACCCCGGCTTTCGCCGGGGTGACGGGAAAGGGGAGTTTCCGGCGACGGGAGAAGGAAGGGGCAGGGACGGGCAGCATCACCCCACGCTGCCTTCCAGGCTGATGGCGACGAGCTTCTGGGCCTCCACGGCGAACTCCATGGGAAGCTCCTTCAGCACCTCGCGGCAGAAGCCGTTGACGATCAGGCCGACGGCCTCCTCCTCCGACAGGCCGCGGGCACGGCAGTAGAAGAGCTGGTCCTCGCTGATCTTCGCGGTGGTCGCCTCGTGCTCCACCCGGGCGGAACGTTTGCGGCTCTCGATGTAGGGCACGGTGTGCGCCCCGCACTTGTCGCCGATCAGCAGGCTGTCGCACTGGGTGTAGTTCCGGGCGCCCTCGGCCTTCGGCAGGATCTTCACCAGCCCGCGGTAGGTGTTCTGCGCCTTGCCCGCGGAGATGCCCTTGGAGACGATCGTGGAGCGGGTGTTCTTCCCGATGTGGATCATCTTGGTGCCGGTGTCGGCCTGCTGCATGTTGTTGGTGATGGCGACCGAGTAGAACTCGCCCACCGAATTGTCGCCCTGCAGGATGCAGCTCGGGTACTTCCAGGTGATGGCCGAGCCGGTCTCCACCTGGGTCCAGCTGATCTTGGCATTGCGGCCGCGGCAGGCGCCGCGCTTGGTGACGAAGTTGTAGATGCCGCCCTTGCCGGTCTTCGGATCGCCGGGGTACCAGTTCTGCACGGTGCTGTACTTGATGGTCGCGCGATCAAGTGCAACCAGTTCGACGACGGCTGCGTGCAACTGATTCTCATCGCGCATCGGCGC
>DASPKT010000089.1:0-11687 GCA_035627915.1 Azospirillaceae bacterium | reverse complement strand
GCGGAAAGACGCGGCGGGGACCCAGCTGAGCCTCGGGCGTTTCCGCCCGTGCATGACACGGCCTCGCCGCCGCCGGCCTGAGGGCGTGCACGCCCTCAGGCCACGACCATCATGACGCAGTTCCAAGATGCAAGCATGAGGACCGGGGAGTGCCAGGCCCGGCGGACTGATCCGGAGCAGCGCTTTCCCCCGGGGAGCAGCAACCTCCCCTGGGAGCAGCAATACATCCCTCAGCCTGAGCCTGTCGAAGGCCGCACCACGCATCCGCTGCCGCTCCGCGGTATCCTTAGTGCGGCTGAGAGGTGGTGCGTGCTTCGACAGGCTCAGCATGAGGAGCGTTTGTGCCAGGCCCGGCGTTGGGGAGCATCTCGACATCCCTCAGGCTGAGCCTGTCGAAGCCCGCACACCCCCCCCCGCTGCCCCCTCCCCCACGGCCCTGCCGAAAATTCCGCCGTGCCGGTGTCGGGCTTGGGCATACTCCGGCGTCCTATGGAGGAGAGGAGACCCCGAGCCATGCTGTACGCCATCCTGTGCTACGACTCCGAGGACGTGGTCGGCGCCTGGTCCAAGGAGGAGGACGACGCCGTCATGGCGAAGCTGGGCGCGGTCCAGAAGAAGTTGGCCGAGGCCGGCCGCCTGGGCCCGGTCGCCCGGCTGCTGCCGACCACCGCCGCCACCACCGTGCGCAAGGGGCGCGAGCCGCTGGTGCTGGACGGCCCCTTCGCCGAGACGAAGGAGCAGCTGCTGGGCTTCTACGTGGTCGACTGCGCCTCGCTGGAGGAGGCGATCGAGACCGCCCGGGAACTCGCCCGGGCCAGCAGCTCCGCCGGGGCGTTCGAGCTGCGGCCGCTCTCCTACTACCAGGCCGGGAGTGCGGGGTCGTGACCGAGCTCGCCTGGATCGACGCGGCGCTGACCGCGGCGCGGCCCCAGGCGATGGGGGCGCTGCTGCGCTACTTCCGCGACCTCGACACCGCCGAGGAGGCGTACCAGGACGCCTGCCTGCGCGCCCTGCAGAACTGGCCGCGCAACGGCCCGCCGCGCGATCCCGCGGCCTGGCTGATCCTGGTCGGGCGCAACGCGGCGCTGGACCGGGTGCGCCGCGACGCCAGGCAGGAGGCGCTGCCGCCGGACGAGGTCCTGTCCGACCTGGACGACGCCGAGTCGCCGCTGGCCGAGCGGCTGGACGGGCGGCACTACCGCGACGACGTGCTGCGCCTGCTCTTCATCTGCTGCCATCCGGAGCTGCCGGCGACGCAGCAGATCGCGCTGGCCCTGCGCATCGTCTGCGGCCTGCCGGTGGCGCGGATCGCCCGCGCCTTCCTGGTCGGCGAGAGCGCCATGGAGCAGCGCATCACCCGCGCCAAGGCCCGCATCGCCGGCGCCGACGTGCCGTTCGAGGCGCCGGGCGCGGTGGAGCGGGCGGAGCGGCTGGGCGCCGTCGCCGCCATGGTCTACCTGCTGTTCAACGAGGGCTATTCGGCCGCCGGCGACACGGCCGGCGCACGGGCGCCGCTGGCGGAGGAGGCGATCCGGCTGGCGCGCCTGCTGCTGCGCCTGTTCCCGGCGGAGCCCGAGGTCATGGGGCTGGCGGCCCTGCTGCTGCTGCAGCACGCCCGCGCCGCCGCCCGCTTCGACGCCGCCGGCGAGGTGGTGCTGCTGGAGGACCAGGACCGCTCGCTGTGGAACGCCCGGGCGATCACCGAGGGGCTGGCGCTGATCGACAAGGCGATGCGCCACCGCCGCCCCGGCCCCTACCAGGTGCAGGCCGCCATCGCCGCCCTGCACGCGCGCGCCGCAAGGGCCGAGGACACCGACTGGGCCGGGATCGACCGGCTCTACGCCACGCTGGAGCGGCTCCAGCCCTCCCCCGTGGTCACGCTGAACCGCGCCGTCGCCGTGTCCAAGGCGCGCGGACCGGAGGAGGCGCTGGCGATGGTGGAGCCGCTGGCCGACCGGCTGTCCGGCTACTTCCACTTCCACGGCGTGCGCGGCGCCCTGCTGCTGCGCCTGGGGCGGGCCGCGGAGGCGCGCACCGCCTTCGACCGCGCCATAGCGCTGGCCAACACCGCCGCCGAGGCCGCCCACATCCGCCGCCACCTGGACCGGCTGATGCGGGAGGGGACCGAGGCGGCGGAAAAAAATCTTCAGGGCACTGTCGGAAACGCCGCCGGCCAGGCGTCCTAGGGGTACGAACCAACGCCGCATCAGGCATTCCGAGGGAGACGCCCATGAGCACCGACACCGCCACCGCCCCCTGCGCCACCAGCCACGAATCGGCCGGGCCCTTTCCCGCGGTGCGCGGCGGCGTGGCGCCCTACCTGACGGTCGAGGGGGCCGCCAAGGCGGCGGAATTCTACGCCCGCGCGCTCGGCGCGGAACAGCTCGCCATGCTCCCGGTGGACGAGAAGGGGCGGACCATGCACGTCCACCTGCTGGTCAACGGCAACTCGGTCATGATGAGCGACGCCTATCCCGAGTACGGCCACCCCTTCAAGGCCCCGCAGGGCGTCACCCTGCACCTGCAGGTCTCGGACGTGCAGGCCTGGTGGGACCGGGCGGTCGCCGCCGGGATGGAGGTGGTGCTGCCGCTGCAGGACATGTTCTGGGGCGACCGCTACGGCCAGCTGCGCGACCCGTTCGGCCATTCCTGGTCGCTCGGCGCGCCGAGCCCGAAGGGGGCTTGAGCGCCCCTACCCCGCCCGCCGGTCCCCGACCCGACGGGCGAGCTCGGCCAGGCACTCCTCGCGGGTGGGCTTGTAGTCGCGGGCGGCCCACCAGCCCTCCAGCTCGGCCATCAGGCGGCCGACCTCGGGGCCGGCGGGCACGCCGCGGTCCAGCGCGTCCTGCCCGCGCAGCGGGAAGGGGATGACCTGCCAGCTCGCCGCCTCGGCCAGGGGCTCCAGCAGCTCGAACGCCGGGGTCCCGCGGTCGGCGGCGGCCAGCAGCATCAGGTCGCGGTACACCTCCGGCCCGACCTTCTGCAGGGCCGCCCGGCGCGAGGCGATGGAGAGGTCGGGGTGCACGTCCACCTTGGGATCGGCCAGCGCCAGCAGCCGGTCGCGCTGGGCGTTCGACAGGCGCATGCGCTCCGCCGCCTCCAGCGCCGGCAGCTCGCCCCGCGGCAGCAGCGCCGCCAGGTGCAGCATCGGGTCGCCCTCGCCCACCATCCATTCCAGCCGGTCCACCGCGGCCAGCCGGTCCACCTGCACCGCCTGCGGCAGCAGGTGGGCGACGACGCCGCGCTCCACCATCAGCCGCCACACCTCAACCGCCCGGTCGGTCGCCATCAGCTTCATCACCTCGGCGTTCACCCGCTCGCCCGACAGGGTCGGCAGGAGATGCGCGTTGGCGGCGCAGGCGGCGACGGCGGCCTCGTCCGGCGCGCCCTTGCCGAAGCGGGCGTGGAAGCGGAAGTAGCGCAGGATGCGCAGCACGTCCTCCCGGATGCGCGCGTCCGGCTCGCCGACGAAGCGCACCCGCCCCGCCTCCAGGTCGCGCAGGCCCTGGAAGGGGTCGAACAGCTCCCCATCCGGCGACAGCGACAGGGCGTTGAAGGTGAAGTCGCGCCGCGCCGCGTCCTCCAGCCAGTCGTCGGTGAACTCCACCCTGGCGTGGCGGCCGTCGGTCTCCACGTCGCGGCGCAGCGTGGTGATCTCGTAGCCGCGGCCGTCCACGACGGCGGTCACGGTGCCGTGCTTGATCCCGGTCGGCACGACGCGGATGCCGTCGGCCTTCAGCCGGCGCTGCGCCTCGTCGGGCGGCAGCGGGGTGGCGATGTCGATGTCGTCGGCGTCGATGCCCAGCACCAGGTCGCGCACGCAGCCGCCGACGAAGCGCGCCTCCTGCCCGGTGCGCATCAGCGACTGCAGGACCCGCCGCGCGGCGACGCTGTCGAGCATGCCCTGCGGGGGCAGGTGGCGGACGGGGTTCATGCGGAGGGAAGGACCTGCGGGAGAGGAGCGCACCCGCCTTAGTATCAGGTGCGGCGGCGCCGCATCAATCGCGCGCGGGCCTCTCCGCCCCGGCGGGTGCCGTTTCGCCAGGCGCGGTCTGGGCCGGCAGGGTCTCGGCCGGCACCACCCGCCCGTCCTCGCCCACCCGCGCCGGGACGTAGGTGCCGTGCGGCTCCGCCCCGCCGGTGACGGCGACGGCGCCCAGCACGGTCAGCGCCAGCAGCACGCCGGCGGCCGCCAGCCAGTGCCAGGGCGCCTCCACGTACCAGGGCAGGGGGGCCTGCCCGGCGGCGGCGCGGCGGCGCTGCTGCCAGGTCGAATAGGCGATGTAGACCAGGGTCGGCAGCACCAGCAGGGCCACGACCTGCAATACCCGGATCATGCCGCCTCCCCCGGGCTGCCGCCCAGCACGTCGCAGAGGTTCACCAGCATGCCCGCGGTGGCGCCCCAGATGTAGCGGTCCTGGTAGGGGAAGACCCAGAACCAGCGGGTGGCGCCCTTGTACTCCGCGCTGCGCCGCTCGCGCCCCGCGGGGTCCAGGACGAAGGACAGCGGCACCTCGAACACTTCCGCCACCTCGTAGGGGTCGGGGTGCAGGATGAAGGGCGGGCGGATGATGCCGACCACGGGCGTGATGCGGAAGCCGGTGCGGGTGACGTAGGTGTCGAGCCGCCCGACCAGGTCGATGTGGTGGCGGGAGAGGCCGATCTCCTCCGCCGTCTCGCGCAGCGCCGTCTCCTCGGCGCTGGCGTCCTCCGGCTCCACCCCGCCGCCGGGGAAGCTGATCTGGCCGGCATGCGCCGCCAGGTGGGCGGTGCGCTGGGTCAGCAGCACCGTCAGCCCGTCCGGCCGGTCCACCAGCGGCACCAGCACCGCCGCCTCGCGCAGCTGCGCCGGCGGGCCCATGCCGGAATTGCCGTCATGGTCCCCCCGCACCCCCAGCACCCGCGAGGGGTGGCGGCAGCGGTGGATGAAGCGCTGGCGGACCTCCGCCGCGCTCATCAGTCGGGCAGGCTGCCCAACGGGAAGAAGGTCCCCTTGCTCCATACGCCGATCTGGGTTCCGCCATTATCCGGGTGGGCCGCATCCGGGTGGGTGTCGCCGCGCTCCACGAGCTCGTAGAAGACGGGACGGTTGATGCGGGCCTCGAGGTTGTCCCGGACCAGGATATAGGGACGGGGCTCCCCGGTGCCAGGATCGATTTCGACGCGGATGGGGTGGTCGGGACCTGCCTCCACCTCCTCGTCCAGGTTGGTCCGGAAGGTCAGCACCTGGTCCCGCCCCTCCCCCGCCGCGGACAGGCCGACGGCGACGAAGGGGACGTCGGCGACGCGGATGCGCCCGCGCTCGACCGGGGTCACCAGCCAGTAGTCGCCTTTTTCGTCCTTGCGCAGGACGGTGGAAAAAAGCTTCACCAGTCCCATCCGGTCGATGGGGCTGCCGTGGTAGTACCACCGGCCGTCCCGGTCGATGCTGATCTCGTATCCCCCGTCGGGGCCGTCGGGGCCGAGATGGGGGCCGGTGTAGGCTTCCGGAGGCGTCTTCTGGGTCATGGTCGCGGTGCCTCTCTACCCGTTGTCCCAAGTTTCGGCGCGGGGGCGCATCTGAGCCGGTGCAGATTTTCGCCACATAGTTAACATAGGGCCTGTGGCGGCCCGGCGGAATTGGCCCTTGGACTTCCCCCCTGCCGCCCCAAGATGGGGAATGGGGGAGACCGGGGACAGACCGCCCCGCCCCCGACCCGAGCCTGGAGACGACGGCCTTGAGCATCACCGACCTGTCCCGCGGCGCGCCAGACGCCGAAGCCCTCGCCCGGGAGGTGGACGCGCTGGGCGGCCGCCTCGCCACCGTGCGCGCCATGGTGGGCCGCGTCATCTACGGCCAGCAGGACGTCATCGACCTGTCGCTGATCACGCTGCTGGCCGGCGGCCACCTGCTGCTGATCGGCGTGCCGGGCCTGGCGAAGACGCGGCTGGTGGAGACGCTGGGCACGGTGCTGGGCCTGGACGACCGCCGCATCCAGTGCACCCCCGACCTGATGCCGGCCGACATCCTGGGCTCCGAGGTGCTGGAGGAGGGCGACGACGGCCGCCGCTCCTTCCGCTTCATCCCCGGCCCGGTGTTCAGCCAGCTGCTGATGGCGGACGAGATCAACCGCGCCAGCCCGCGCACCCAGTCGGCCCTGCTGCAGGCCATGCAGGAGAGCCGGGTGTCGGTCGCCGGCCACTACCACCCGCTGCCCCGGCCCTTCCACGTGCTGGCGACCCAGAACCCGCTGGAGCAGGAGGGGACGTATCCCCTGCCGGAGGCGCAGCTGGACCGCTTCCTGATGCAGGTGGACGTGAACTACCCCGACCGCGAGGCGGAGCGGGCCATGCTGATCGCCACCACCGGCGCGGAGGCCGCCGCCGCCACCGCGGTGCTGTCGCCGACCGACCTGGTGGCCGCGCAGAACCTGGTGCGCCGCATCCCGGTGGGGGAGAGCGTGGTGGAGGGCATCCTCGACCTGGTGCGCAACGGACGGCCGGAGGAGAGCGCCATCCCCGAGGTGCGGCGCCACGTCGCCTGGGGCCCGGGGCCGCGCGCCAGCCAGTCGCTGATGCTGGCCGCCCGCGCCCGCGCCGTGCTGGACGGCCGCCTCTCCCCCTCGCTGGACGACGTGCTGGCCCTGGCGAAGCCGGTGCTGAAGCACCGCATGGCGCTGAACTTCGCCGCCCGCGCCGACGGCATCACGCTGGACGAGGTCATCGACCGGCTGGCCGCGCCGCTCGCCTGACGACGCTTTGGCCTGACGACTCTCCCCGCCGCCAGCAAGACAGGACCGCCCCCTTGTCCAGCCCCCTCGCCGCCGACGCGCTGCGCGCCCAGAACCGGGCGGAGACGCTGGCCCTGCGTCTGCCGCCCCTGCTGGTCGCGGCCGAGCGGGTGGCGGCCACCGTCGCCCAGGGCGTGCACGGCCGCCGCCGCGTCGGCACCGGCGAGACCTTCTGGCAGTTCCGCCGCTACCAGCAGGGCGACGCCGCCACCGCCATCGACTGGCGCCAGTCGGCCAAGAGCCAGCCGGTCTTCGTCCGCGAGAACGAATGGGAGGCGGCGCAGAGCGTCTGGCTCTGGCGCGACGCCTCGCCCTCGATGGACTGGCGCTCGGACCCCTCGCTGCCGACCAAGCGCGACCGGGCGGAGCTGCTGACCCTGGCGCTGGCCTCCCTGCTAGTGCGCGGCGGCGAGCGGGTGGCCCTGCTGGGCACCGGCGTCGCCCCCTCCTCCGGCCGGCACATGGTGGCGCGGCTGGCGCTGCACCTGACGGAGCGGCAGGGCCGCCCGGAGGGCGACGGGCTGCCGACGCCGGAGCCGCTGCCCCGCCACGCCCAGGTCGTGCTGGCCGGCGACCTCCTCTCTCCCCTGCCCGACATCCAGGCGGCCCTGTCGCGCCTGTCCGGGCGCGGCCTGCGCGGGCACCTGCTGCAGGTGCTGGACCCCGCGGAGGAGACGCTGCCCTTCGAGGGCCGCGTCGAGTTCCGCGGGCTGGAGGGGGAGGACCGGCTGCTGGTGCCCCGGGTGGAGGGGCTACGCGACGCCTACCTGGAGCGCCTGGCCGCCCACCGCGACGGGCTGGCGGCGCTGGCCCGCGCCGCCGGCTGGAGCTTCGCCACCCACCGCACCGACCGGCCGCCGCAGACGGCCCTGCTGTCGCTCTACGCCGCCATGGCGCCGGAGGCCTGATCCCATGCGGCTGACCGGGCGGAGCATCCAGGGACGGACAGGGGCGGCGGGGGCGGTGTGCGGGCTTCGACGGGCCCGGCCTGAGGACCGTCCTGCAATGGGGGTCCTGATTACCCCATACCGTCACCCCGGCGAAAGCCGGGGTCCAGGGGCCGTTGGCCGTCGCGCTTGGGGCCCCTGGATTCCGGCTTTCGCCGGAATGACGGAAGAAGGGGGAATGACGGAAGAGGCTGAAGGGACGGATGAAGCCGGGGGGACGGAAGTAGTCGGATTGACGGGAGTAGCCGGAATGACGGAAGGCGGGGTGCGAGGGAACGGTCCGCGCCAAGCCCGCCAGCCCAAGGGTCGCCGCGCCGCCGGGAACCGCCGCGCCGCTCCCGCCCGGACCAGGTATGCGCCCGTCCCAATGCCGGACAGCCCTGCCTGTTCACCGCGGCCCGGGCTGCCGTCCCCTCTCCCAGGGGGAGAGGGACAGGGAGAGGGGGTACGGGCCTGCGGAGCGATGCTCCGACGTGGAGGACAGGCGCCTCTTCCTGAAGCGTCTTACCCCCTCTCCCGGCCCTCCGGGCCACCCTCTCCCCATGGGAGAGGGGACGGTAGTCTCAGCCGCGCCGGAGGCGTCCCATGCTGAACCTGGGCGCGCTCGCCTTCGCGGCGCCGTGGCTGCTGGCGGCGCTGCTGGTGCTGCCGGTGCTGTGGTGGCTGCTGCGGGTGACGCCGCCGTCGCCGCGGCTGATGGCGTTCCCGGCGATCCGGCTGCTGCGCGACCTCGCGGTGCGGGAGGAGACGCCGGCGCGCACGCCGCTCTGGCTGCTGATCCTGCGCATCCTCATCGCCGCCCTGGTCATCCTGGGCCTGTCGCGGCCACTGCTGAACCCCGACGCGCTGCTGCCCGGCACCGGGCCGCTGCTGCTGGTGGTGGACAATGGCTGGGCGGCCGGGCGCGACTGGCGCGGCCGGCGCGACCACATGGAGCGGCTGGTGGACCAGGCGGAGCGGCAGGACCGCGAGGTGGTGCTGCTGGCGACGGCACCCTCCGCCGCCGGCGAGCGGCCGCGCCTGCAGGGCCCGATGGCGGCCGGCGACGCGCGGCGCGAGGTGCAGGCGCTGGAGCCGATGCCCTGGGCGACCGACCGCCGTGCGGCCCTGGCGGCGCTGGAAGCGTTCAGCCCGCGCGGCACCACGCACGCCGTCTGGCTGGCCGACGGGCTGGGCGACGACGCCGCGCGCGGCCTGGCCGACCGGCTGCAGCGGCTGGGCGGCCTGACGCTGGTCGACGACGGCGAGGGGCGGCCCGCCATGATGGTGCGCCCCCCGGTGGCCGACGGCGGCGCCCTGGTGGTGCCCGTGGAGCGCGCCGACGCCCGCCTGCCCCTGCCGGTGGCGGTGCGCGCCGCGGGCCCGGCCGGGCGCCTGCTGGGCCGGGTGGAGGGCGACTTCGAGGCCGGCCAGGCCCGCACCGAGCTGCGGCTGGAGCTGCCGACCGAGCTGCGCAACGAGATGGAGACGGTGCAGCTGGACGGGCAGGCCACCGCCGGCGCCGTGCACCTGGTGGACGAGCGCTGGCGCCGCCGTCCCGTCGGCCTCGTCTCCGGCCGGCCGGAGGGCGAGAACCAGCCGCTGCTGTCGGAGCTCTACTACATCGACCGGGCGCTGGGCCCCTACGCGGAGATCCGCCAGGGCGGCATCGAGGAGCTGCTGAAGCGCCAGTTGGCCGTCCTGATCCTGGCCGACGTCGGCACCCTGTCGCCGGCCGAATCCGACCGGCTGTCGCGCTGGGTGGAGGAGGGCGGCGTGCTGCTGCGCTTCGCCGGCCCCCGGCTGGCGCAGAACGCCGACACCCTGATCCCGGTGCGGCTGCGCTCCGGCGACCGGGCGCTGGGCGGCGCGCTCAGCTGGTCGGAGCCGGCCCGCCTCGCCCCGTTCGAGGAGACCAGCCCCTTCCACGGGCTGGCTCTGCCCGAGGACGTGACCGTCACCCGCCAGGTGCTGGCCGAGCCCGGCGTGGACCTGGCGGAGAAGACCTGGATGCGGCTGGAGGACGGCACGCCCCTGGTGACGGCGGAGCGGCGCGGCGGCGGCTGGGTCGTGCTGGTCCACACCACCGCCGGCCCGGACTGGTCCAACCTGTCGCTGTCCGGCCTCTATGTGGAGATGCTGCGCCGGGTGGTGGCGCTGAGCCAGGGCGTATCCGGTGCGGTCCAGGCGGGCACCCTGCCCCCGCTGCTGCTGCTGGACGGCCAGGGCCGCCTGGCCCCGGCACCGGCCACCGCCTTCCCGCTGCCGGCCGAGGCGCTGGCGGCGCCGGGCGGCCCGCCGCTGGGCCCCCGCCACCCGCCCGGCTACTACGGGACGGAGGAGGCGCGGCGCGCGGTCAACCTGTCGTCGGCCGTGCCGGCGCTGGCCCCGCTGGAGGGGCTGCCGACGTCGGTGGCGCTGGAGCGCTACGGCGGGCGCAGCGAGATCGACCTGAAGCCGTGGCTGCTGGGCCTCGCCCTGCCGCTGGCGATCCTGGACCTGTTCGTGGGGCTGGCCCTGCGCGGCCTGCTGCCCCTGCCCCGCCTGCCGCGCCTGGCCGGCCGCGGCACCGCCGCCGCGGTCCTGCTGGGCCTCGGCCTGGCGCTGGTGCCGGCCGCCGGCCTGCGGGCGCAGGACACGGCGATCGCCTCGCCGGCCTCCCCGGCGGCAGATGAGGAGACGGCGATCAAGGCGACGGCCGACACCTACCTCGCCTTCGTGCGCACCGGCGACCTGGCGGCCGACGCCGCCAGCGAGGCCGGGCTGGCCGGCCTGTCGGAGGAGCTGAACCGCCGCACCGCGGTGGAGACGGCGGGCGTCATGGGCGTCGACCTGGAGCAGGACGAGCTGTCCTTCTTCCCCCTGCTCTACTGGCCCGTCACCGGCGCCCAGGGAGAGCTGTCGGAGGCGGCGCGGCTGAAGGTCAACGAGTACCTGCGCAACGGCGGCACCATCCTGCTGGATACCCGCGACCAGGATCTGGGCGCCGCCCAGGGCATGGTCGGCGGCGGGGCGCGGCTGGAGGCGATGCTGCGCGGCCTGGACATCCCGCCGCTGGCCCCGGTGCCGCCCGACCACGTGCTGACCAAGGCCTTCTACCTGCTGCAGGACTTCCCCGGCCGCTATTCCGGCGGACAGCTCTGGGTGGAGGCGCAGGAGGGCCGCGCCAACGACGGCGTCTCCTCCGTCGTCATCGGCGGCAATGACTGGGCCGGCGCCTGGGCGGTGGACCGCCGCGGCCGGCCGCTGAACGCCATGGTGCCGGGCGGCGAGCGCCAGCGCGAGATGGCCTACCGGTTCGGCATCAACCTCGTGATGTACGCGCTGACCGGCAACTACAAGGCCGACCAGGTGCACGTGCCGGCGATCCTGGAGAGGCTCGGCCAATGAACGGTCTGTCGGTCGTCCTCTCGCCCCTGATGCCGTGGCCGCTGCTGGCGGCCCTGACGGCCGTGGCCGCGGCCGGCCTCGCCTTCGCCTTCTGGCGCCGGGCGCGGGGTGCCCTGTGGCGGCTGCTGGCCATCGTGGTGCTGGTGCTGGCGCTCCTGAACCCCTCGCTGGTGCAGGAGGAGCGCAACCCGATCAAGGACGTGGCCGTCGTCGTCGTCGACCAGTCGCCCAGCCAGAACCTGGGCGAGCGGCGCCAGCGCACCGAGCGGGCGCTGGAGGACGTGCGGCGCAAGCTGGCCGCCTTCGAGGATCTGGAGGTGCGCGTGGTGCGCACCGCCGACGGCGCCGGCGACCAGGCCGGCGCCATCGGGGAGACGCGCCTGCTGGAGGCGCTGGACCGCGCCGTCACCGACGTGCCGCGCCGGCGCCTGGCCGGGGCGGTGCTGATCACCGACGGGCAGGTGCACGACGTCGCGGAAAACCTGCGCGCGGTGGAGGGGATCGGCCCCGTCCACACGCTGCTGACCGGGGAACGGGACGAGCGGGACCGCCGCCTGACCGTCGTCCAGGCCCCCTCCTTCGGCATCGTCGGCAAGACGGT
>DASPKT010000088.1:0-5123 GCA_035627915.1 Azospirillaceae bacterium | reverse complement strand
CCCAAGGCCAACGTGCACTATTATTTCAGCACCAAGCGCGACCTCTACCGCGCCGTGCTGGCCGACATCCTGAAGGAATGGCTGG
The DNA here is from genome assembly GCA_035627915.1 of Azospirillaceae bacterium. Classification (GTDB taxonomy): domain Bacteria; phylum Pseudomonadota; class Alphaproteobacteria; order Azospirillales; family Azospirillaceae; genus DASPKT01. The sequence goes on along the minus strand of DASPKT010000088.1, from coordinate 5,038 downwards.
ACCCGCTGCGGCAGATGTCGGCCGAGGACGACCCGGCCCGGGCCATCGCCGCCTATGTGGAGGCCAAGATGCGGGCGACGCGCGACCGGCCGCTGGCGTCACGCGTCTTCGCCAACGAGATACTGCACGGGGCGGCCGAGGTGCGCGGCTTCCTGGCCGACGATCTGAAGCGGCTGGTGGACGAGAAGGCGGCCGTGCTGGAGCGCTGGATCGCCGAGGGACGCATGGCGCCGGTGGACAGCCGGCATTTCTTCTTCATGATCTGGGCGGTGACCCAGCACTACGCCGACTTCGACGTGCAGGTGCGCACGGTCCTGGGCAAGGCGAGGCTGGGCCGGCGCGACTTCGACGCGGTCACCGCCGAGGTGGTCCGCTTCATCCTGCGCGGCGCCGGGCTGGCGCCGCCGGCAGACCGATAGGGGAGAGCGAACGATGGGCAGCACCTTCATCCGGGGCGGCACCGTGGTCACCGCCGACCGCACCTTCCGCGCCGACGTCCTGGCCGTGGACGGGACGATCCGGGCCGTGGGCGAGGGGCTGGAGGCCCCGGCCGGGGCCGAGGTCGTGGAGGCCGGCGGCTGCTACGTCATGCCGGGCGGCATCGACCCGCACACCCACATGCAGCTGCCCTTCATGGGCACGGTCGCGACCGACGACTTCTACACCGGCACCGCGGCCGGCTTCGCCGGCGGCACCACCATGATCATCGACTTCGTCATCCCCGATCCCGGCCAGAACCTGATGGAGGCCTACCGCACCTGGCGCGGCTGGGCGGAGAAGGCGGCCGGCGACTATTCCTTCCACGTCGCCGTGACCTGGTGGGACGAGAGCGTGCACGCCGACATGGGCACGCTCGTGCGCGAGCACGGGGTCAACAGTTTCAAGCACTTCATGGCCTACAAGAACGCCATCATGTGCGACGACGAGGTGCTGGTGAACAGCTTCGCCCGCGCGCTGGAGCTGGGCGCCATGCCCACGGTGCATGCGGAGAACGGCGAGCTGGTCTACCAGCTGCAGAAGCAGCTGCTGGCGCAGGGCATGACCGGGCCGGAGGCGCACCCGCTGTCCCGCCCGACCGCGGTGGAGGGGGAGGCCGCCAACCGCGCCATCCAGATCGCCAAGGTGCTGGGCGTGCCGCTCTACATCGTCCACGTCTCCTGCAAGGAGGGGCTGGAGGCCATCGCGCGCGGCCGCGGCGACGGGCACCGGGTCTATGGCGAGGTGCTGGCCGGTCACCTGCTGGTCGACGACAGCGTCTACCGCCACCCCGACTTCCGCGTCGCCGCCGCCCACGTCATGAGCCCGCCCTTCCGCCCCCGGGAGCACCAGGAGGCGCTGTGGCGCGGGCTGCAGGCCGGGCACCTGCACACGACCGCCACCGACCATTGCTGCTTCTGCGAGCCGCAGAAGGCCGCCGGCCGCGACGACTTCACCAAGATCCCCAACGGCACCGGCGGGATCGAGGACCGCATGGCGGTGCTGTGGCACCACGGGGTGAACTCGGGCCGGCTGACCATGAACGAGTTCGTGCGGGTGACATCGGCCAACGCCGCGCAGATCTTCAACATCTACCCGCGCAAGGGCGCGGTCGCCGCCGGTGCCGACGCCGACCTGGTGGTCTGGGACCCGGAGGCGACGAAGGTCATCTCCGCCAAGACCCACCACCAGAAGGTGGACTACAACATCTTCGAGGGCATGGAGGTCAGGGGCGTGCCGCGCGTCACCGTCAGCCGCGGCCGCGTCGTCTATGCCGACGGGACCCTGCGCGCCGAGCGCGGCGCCGGCCGCTACGTCGACCGCCCGGCCTTCCCGCCCGGCTTCGATGCCGCGGCGCGCCTGCGGGAGCGGCTGAAGCCGGTGCCGGTGAAGCGGGGGTAGGAGGCCTGAAGGGAAAGGCGCGCGGAGGGTTGTAGGAGCCGGCCTGTCCCCTTGGCCGTCATGCCCGCGGAGGCGGGCTTCCAGGCATTCAGCGTGCAATGATGCGGAGCGATAGGGCGCCCACGGTGCCGCTGGCGCCCCTGTCCCGGCCGGATAGCGGGCTGAATGCCTGGACCCCCGCCTCCGCGGGGGTGACGGTAGAGGGAGTGGCAACGGCACACTCCCCGCCGCCGCAGGGGTGACGATGGACGAAGCGGAACCGCGTGCCTCCGGGGGCTGGACAGGCGCGGGGTGAGAAGAACGAGGGGGGCAGCGGGCATGGTCGACACGAACTCCGAGATCTGGAACCGGGACCTGGCGCCGGTGGACCCGGCGCACCGGACCTGGCGCTGGGTGCATTTCGCGGCGCTGTGGATCGGGATGGTCATGTGCATCCCGTCCTACCTGCTGGCCTCCGGCCTGATCGAGCAGGGCATGTCCGCCTGGCAGGCGGTCGCCACCGTGCTGGCCGGCAACCTGGTGGTGCTGGTGCCGATGCTGCTGGTCGGCCACAGCGGGGCGAAGTACGGCGTGCCCTTCGCCGTCATCGTCCGCTCCTCCTTCGGGGTGCGGGGCAACAAGCTGCCGGCCTTCCTGCGCGCCATCATCGCCTGCGGCTGGTTCGGCATCCAGTGCTGGGTCGGCGGCAGCGCCATCTACGCCATCGGCAACATCATGACCGGCGGCGCGCTGGCGGGGGAGAAGCTGGGTTGGCTCGGCATCGACCCGGGCCAGCTCGCCTGCTTCCTGCTGTTCTGGGCGCTGCACCTCTACTTCATCCGGCGCGGCCCTGAGTCCATCCGCTGGATCGAGACGGTCACGGCGCCGCTGAAGATCGTCATCATGCTGGCCCTGCTCTGGTGGGCGTTCGACAAGGCGGGCGGCTTCGGCTCCATGTTGTCGGCGCCGTCGCAGTTCGCGCCCGGCGGGGCGAAGGAGGGGCAGTTCTGGGCGGTGTTCTGGCCGGGCCTGACCGCCATGGTGGGCTTCTGGTCCACGCTCGCCATCAACATCCCCGACTTCACCCGCTTCGCCGCCAGCCAGCGCGCGCACTTCGTCGGGCAGGCGGCGGGGCTGCCGGGGCCGATGGCGCTGCTGGCGCTGGTCAGCGTCGCCGTCACCTCCGCCACCATCGTCATCTACGGCGAGGCGGTGTGGGACCCGGTCGACCTCGCAGGGCGGATGGAGGGCATCGCCGTCGCCATCGGCCTCGCCATCATCACCATCGACACGCTGTGCGTGAACCTGGCCGCCAACACGGTGGGCCCGGCCTACGACTTCTCCGCCATCTTCCCCCGCCACGTCTCCTTCGCCACGGGCGGCTACATCACCGCGGCCATCGGCGTCGTCATGATGCCGTGGAAGCTGATCGAGACGACGCAGGGCTACATCTTCACCTGGCTGATCGGCTACGGCGCCCTGCTGGGCCCGGTGCTGGGGATCATGCTGGCGGACTACTGGATCGTGCGGCGCAGCCGCCTGGACTTGGCCGACCTGTTCGACCTGGACGGCCAGTACGCCTACCGCAACGGCTGGAACCCCGCGGCGGTGCTGGCCTTCGCCGTGGCGGTGCTGCCCAACGTCCCCGGCTTCCTGAACGTCGCCTTCCCCGAGGCCTTCGCCGGCGTGCCCGGCTTCTTCAGGGAGATCTACAACTACGCCTGGTTCATCGGCGTCGCCATCGCGGCCGTGGTCTACACCGCCCTGATGTCGCGCGAGCGGGCGCGGGTGGCGGCGCTGCCGGCGGCGGCGGAGTAGGGGGCGGCCTTCGACAGGCTCAGGCTGGGGGCGTTTTGCTGCTCCCCGTGGCGGGGCAGCGGCAGTGTGGTGCGGCCTTCGACAGGCTCAGGCTGAGGATCGTTGAGATGCTCCCGATGGACACCGGGCCTGGCATCCACCCGCCCTCATGCCGAGCCTGTCGAGGCGCGCACCCCCTCCCAGCCTCACCCCCTGCCGGCCGCACTCCCCGCCTTCTCCCGCGCCGCCGCCTCCCGCCAGGGCCAGCGGCCGTTGATCTCGGCCTCCAGGGAGAAGCTGAGGAAGGTGCGGATCAGGACGACGAGGCCCAGCGCGCCGATGCTGCGCAGGTCCAGCGGGGCGGCGACGGTGGCGATGATGTCGGCGGCGACCAGCAGCTCCAGCCCGATCAGGATGCCCCGGCCCAGCATCGCCCGGTAGCGCTCGTAGGCCGGGCCCCAGCCGCCGCCGAAGCCGTCGCGCAGGAACAGCAGGGTGGAGACCAGGATGCCCGCCACGATGATGGCGATGCCGGCGGCCTCGATCCCCATCGTCACCAGCTCCGCCGCGCGCTCCAGCCAGCCCGCCAGCCCGCCCGAATGCTCCTCCCCGTTCACCGGCCGGCCTCCGGCCCGGCGGCGGTCCGGGCGGCCGCGGTGACGCGCCAGATAACGTTGCCGACGTCGTCGGCGACGAGCAGCCCGCCGCGCCGGTCGATGGCGACGCCGACCGGGCGCCCCTGCGCCTCACCGTCCGCGTTCAGGAACCCGGTCAGCACGTCCACCGGCTCGCCCGCCGGGCGGCCGTCGGCGAAGGGCACGAAGACGACCTTGTAGCCGCTGGGCGGGTCGCGGTTCCAGGACCCGTGCTGGCCGACGAAGGCGCCGCTGGCGAAGCGCTCCGGCAGCGCCTGCGCCCCGCGGGAGAAGACAAGCCCCAGCGAGGCCGTGTGCGGCCCCAGCGCGTAGTCCGGCACGATCGCCTTCTCCACCAGGTCGGGCCGCTGCGGCTGCACCCGCGCATCCACGTGGCGGCCGAAATAGCTGTAGGGCCAGCCGTAGAAGCCGCCGTCCCGGACCGAGGTCATGTAGTCCGGCACCAGGTCGCTGCCGATCTCGTCGCGCTCGTTGACGGTGGTCCAGAGCATGCCCGACACCGGCTCCCAGTCCAGCCCGTTGGGGTTGCGCAGGCCGGTGGCGAAAGGGCGCTTGTCCCCCGTCACCGGGTCGATCTCCCAGATGGCGGCGCGCCCCTCCTCCTCCGCCATGCCGTGCTCCGCCACGTTGCTGTTGGAGCCGACGGTGGCGTAGAGGCGGCTGCCGTCGGGGCCGGCGGCCACGTTCTTGGTCCAGTGGTGGTTGCGCGGGCCGGCCGGCAGGTCGGT
>DASPKT010000087.1:0-4759 GCA_035627915.1 Azospirillaceae bacterium | reverse complement strand
GTTCACGCGCTGCTCGAGGTAGCGCAGCGTGTTGACGACCTTGGTGGTGCGCTGGCCCGTGATGTCCTGGAAGGAGCAGGCGGTCATGATCTCGATCGTCTGCGCGTCGATGTCGGAGGTGACGTCCGACGGGGGCAGGCGGGAGACCAGCTCCTGGATGCGCTCGGTGGCGTTCAGGATGTCGGAGGTGGCCCGCTCGGTGGCGGAGACGATGGCGTCCAGCTCGTTGGTGGCGGCCATGATGCGGTTGGCGCCGGCGTCCATGGGGCGGAGCTGGGCGATCTCCTGCCGGGTCTGCTCGATGTAGCTGGAGAGCTCCTTCAGCTCCTGGTGCAGGATGCGGACGCTGGGGTTGCCGGCGCCGGCGTCCGCCGCCGGGGCGACCGCGCCGGGGGCGACGCCGTTCAGCCGGTCCATCTGCTTCTCGAACCGGTTCAGCAGCGTCCGCCACTCGTCCTGCGCCACCAGGCGCGTCCGGTAGTCGCGCAGCCTGAGGAAGGCCCGGCCGCGCGCGGTCTGCTGCAGCGTCTCCTCCAGTTCGGCGTACTCGCGCTCGCTAAGCTCAAGCGGCTCCATCTCGTGCCCCCGCACCCGACCCTTTGGGCCGGCCTCTCCCCGTCGGGCTCGTTGCCCGTCCCGAACGGGTTATTTCCGGCCCCGAACGGAAGCATAAGATGTATCACCCCGTCATGGCACTAGCCATGTTCGGTTAACGCGGCCCGGCACGTCTAGGCGGGGGCCGCGGCGGGCGCTAGGGTGGCGGGGAACGCCCCTCCAAGAGGAACGGAGCAACGGTACCATGACGATCCCGGCCGACCTGGTCATCGGCTTCCCCGACAGCGAGCACGCCGCGCGCGGCTTGGCCGAGGCCATGGAGCTGCCGCTGGCGGTCGCCGCCCTGCACCGGTTCCCGGACGGGGAGAGCCTGGTCCGGCTGGAGGGGGCGCCGCGGCACCCGGTGCTGGTCCGCCCGCTTGACCGGCCCAACGACAAGCTGGTGGAGCTGCAGCTGCTGGCCGGCGCCCTGCGCGAGCGCGGGGCGGAGGCGGCGACGCTGGTGGCGCCCTACCTCGCCTACATGCGCCAGGACATGGAGTTCCGCCCGGGCGAGGTGGTCAGCCAGCGCATCATGGGCCGCTGGCTGTCCGGCCTGTTCGACCGCATCGTGACGGTCGACCCGCACCTGCACCGCACGGACGACCTGGCCAAGGTCTTCCCCGGCCGCGCCGCCCACGCCCTGACCGCCGCCCCGCTGATCGGCGCCTGGGCCCGGGCGCAGGGGGCGGGCGCGGACTGGGTGGTGCTGGGCCCGGACGAGGAGTCCGCCCCGCTGATCGAGGCGGCGGCCGCGGCGGCCGGCACCCGCGCCCTGGTCGGCCGCAAGGAACGGCGGGGCGACCGCGACGTGACCGTCACGCTTCCCGCCGACGCCGGGCTCGACGGCGCCACGGTGCTGCTGGTGGACGACGTGGTCAGCTCCGGCGGCACCATGCTGGACGCCGCCGCCGCCGCCTGGCGCGCCGGCGCCGCCCGCATCCTGGCCGCCACCACCCACGCCCTGTTCACGCCCGAGGCGGAGGCCGCCTTCCGCGCCGCCGGGATCGAGCGCACCGTCTCCTGCGACGGCGTCCCCCACCCCTCCAACGCGATCCCGCTGGCCGGCCTGCTGGCGGCGGCGCTGGCGGGGTAGGGATCAGGCCACGGCGCGGCGGACGGCGTCCGGTTCCCGGGCGATCACCGCCAGCAGGACCCGCGCCGCCCGGTCCGGCCGGCGCTTGCCCTGCTCCCAGGCCCGCACGGCCTCGACATCCAGTCCGAAGGCGGCGGCGAAGCCTTCCTGCGTCATGCCGAGCCCCTGCCGCAGCTCCCGCACGTCGACCAGGGGCGGGCGATGCACGGGCGCGGGGTCGCCGAACCCGTCCGCCGTCCCGTCCTCCCGCGCGTGGCGGGCGACGTCCTCCTCCGTGGTGGCCGCGAGCTTCGCCCGATCCGCCCGGGGGCGGCCGGCGGCGATCTCATTCAGGGAACGTCGAACGGTAGACATCCCGGTCCCTCCGGCTGGCGAGGTGGGCGGAGAGGATCCGGCGGACCTCGCCCCGCATCGTGTAGGTAACGGCGAGACAGAAGCCGTCGACCATGCCGACGGCCCTGATGCGCACCTCGCCGTAGCCGCGGCGGAGGTCCGGCTGCTCGATCGTGTCGCCCAGGAAGATCAGGGCGGCATAGTCGAAGCCGAAGCCGCGGTCGTGCAGGTTGCGCTCGCTCTTCGCCGCGTCCCACTCGAACTCCATGGCGCCAGCATAGGACATTGTCCCACCCAGGCCAAGCGCCGGCCCCGCATTGTCACGCCCGGCGGGCGCGGGCCGTGCCATTTCTCCCGCGTCCCCGCGACGCGCCGCGCGGCGGGGCTCCCCCGGGGGTGACGTCCAGATGGTCCCAGGCTACCGGCCGCAGCTCGACGCGTTGCGCGCCATCGCCGTGTCGCTGGTGCTGCTGCAGCATTTCTGGCCGGACCTGCACCCCGTGGTCTGGCACCTCGGCCACCAGGGCGTGCGCCTGTTCTTCGTGCTGAGCGGCTTCCTCATCACCGGGCTGCTGCTGTCGGCGCGCGCGCGGGCGGAAGCGGACGGCGGCGGGCGGGGGCGGACGCTGGGGCGGTTCTATATCCGGCGCTTCTGGCGCCTGCTCCCGGCCTACTACGCCATGCTGGGCCTGGCGCTGCTGCTGGACGCGGAGGGCATCCGCGGCAGCGCCCCCTGGCACCTGGCGCACCTCAGCAACCTGTACTTCGCCGCGCACGCCACCTGGGACCCCTGGGTCGCCAACCATTTCTGGAGCCTGGCGGTGGAGGAGCAGTTCTACCTCGCCTGGCCGCTGCTGCTGATGGCGCTGCCGGCGCGCGCGCTGGTGCCGGCGGCCTGGGCGGGGGTGGCGGCGGGGCCGCTGTTCCGGCTGGCCGGCGCGCTGCTGGGCTGGAACGACATGGCCATGCTGGGGCTGCTGCCGGCCTCGCTGGACGCGCTGGGGGCAGGGTGCCTGCTGGCGCTCGCCGGCGGCCGGCTGCCGGCTTGGCGGGGTCTGCCGCCGGGCGCCTGGGCGGCCGCCGCCTGGACGCTGCTGGCGGCGGCGCTGGTGCTGCCCCTGGCCGGAGGGGCGGGGGTGGCCGGCGCGGTGCTGCCGGACCTGCTGGCGCTGCCGGCCCTGGCGTGGACCGTGGCGCGGGGGGCCATGGGGTTCGGGGGCGCCGCCGGCCGGCTGCTGGAGCATCCCTGGCCGGTGGGGCTGGGCCGCATCAGCTACGGCGTCTATCTCTGGCACCCCCTGGTGCTGTGGGCGGCGGGCCGGCTGGGCGAGGAAACGGGCATCTACGGGCGCGCCTCGGGGCCCTGGGCGCTTCTCCTGCTGGCACCGCTGTCGGTCCTGTTGGCCGCCCTGTCCTGGCGCCTGCTGGAGCGGCCGCTGCTGCGCCTGCGTGACCGTAGCGGTAAGGCCGCCGGGCTCACCGGCGATCCGGTCAGCGGCCCAGCGCCACCCCTTCCCGGCGGGGATCCGCCCCGCCCTGGAGCCCGTCCGGCGTGATCCGGATGACGTGCAGCCCGCTCGGCACGCTGTGCAGCTGCACCTGCTGCCCCAGCGCCTCCAGCCCGGCCTTCAGCGCCGGGGCCCAGGGCCCGTCCTCCACGATGGTGGGGCCGTTGCGGTTGATGATGCGGGGCTGGTTGACCGCCTGCGCCGGGTCGAGCCCGAGGTCGAGGACGGCCACGACCGTCTGGGCGACGTAGTCGATGATGGCGCTGCCGCCGGGCGATCCGGCCACCAGCAGCGGCCGCCTGTCCGGCCCGAACACGATGGTCGGCGCCATGGAGGAGCGCGGGCGCTTGCCCCCCGCCACCGCGTTGGCGACCGGCCGGCCGCCCCGCTCCGGCAGGAAGGAGAAGTCGGTCATCTGGTTGTTCAGCACGTAGCCGCCGCTGAGGATGGAGGAGCCGAAGGCGAACTCCACCGAGGTGGTGAAGGCGACCGTCATGCCGGTCCCGTCCACCACCGACAGGTGGCTGGTGGAGGGGATGTCCATCTCCGCCCCGTCGGCGGGCAGGGCGCCCTGGCGGAACGGCGGCTCGCCCGCCGCGACGGGCGTGGGCGCCGCCTTCGCCGGGTCGATCAGGCGCGAGCGGTCGGCCAGGTAGCCGCGGTCCAGCAGGCCGCGCACCGGCACCGGCACGAAGTCGGGGTCGCCGACATAGCGGTCGCGGTCGGCGTAGGCGAGCTTGCTGGCCTCCGCGAACAGGTGCCAGGTGCGGGGGTCCTCCGCGCCCGTCGCCTTCAGGTCGAATCGCTCCAGCAGGCCCAGGATCTGCTGCACGGCGACGCCGCCGGAGCTGGGCGGGGCCATGCCGCAGACGGTGTAGGCGCGGTAGGGGGCGCAGACCGGCTCCCGCTCCACCACCTTGTAGGCGGCGAGGTCCTCGGCCGTCACGGTGGCGAAGTCCTGGCCGGCGGCGGCCTCGGCCAGCCGCTTCACCAGCGCCTGGCCCAGATCCCCCCGGTAGAAGGCGTCCGGCCCCTTGGCGGCCAGCACGCGGAGCGTCCCGGCCAGGGCGGGATTGCGGAAATGGTCGCCCGCCTTCAGCGGCTCCCCGTCCCGGAAGAAGGTCGCCCGCATGTCGGGCTTGGTCTCCAGGATGCGGCGGAAGCCCTTCAGCAGCATCGCCATGCGCGGCGTGACGGTGAAGCCCTCCTCGGCCAGCCGGATCGCCGG
>DASPKT010000086.1:0-5782 GCA_035627915.1 Azospirillaceae bacterium | reverse complement strand
CCAGATGTTTCCGCCGCAGACGGTGCCGCCCGCGACCGGGCCGGCCTGTTCGAGCAGATCGCCCGCGTCTCCCCCGACATCGTCTATGTCTACGACCTTGTGGCCGACCGCACCGTCTACCGCAACCGCGACCCGCGCACGCTGATCGGCTACGGGCCGGAGGAGATCGACGCGATGGGCCCGGCCCCCTGGCGGCGCATCGTGCACGGGGACGACGTGCCGGCGGTGGAGGGCGCCCGCGCCCGGCTGGCGGAGGCCGCCGACGGGGAGGTGGTGGAGTTCGAGTTCCGGGTGCGCCGCCCCGACGGGGAGTGGCGCTGGCTGGCCGCGCGCGAGGTGGTGTTCGAGCGGGACCCCGGGGGCCGGCCGCACACCGTCCTGGGCCAGGTGCGCGACCAGACCGCCATGCGCGAGGCGCTGGACGCGCTGAAGGCCGGCGAGGAGCGGTTCCGCATGGTGCTGCGCAACGCCCCCGTGACGGTGGCGACGCAGGACCGGGACCTCCGCTACAGCTGGGTGTACAATCCCCACCCGGACTTCCGCGACTGGCCCATGCCGCACGACGACTACGCCGTGCTGCCGCGGGAAGAGGCCGAGGCGGTGCGGGCGGTCAAGCGCGGCGTGCTGGAGAGCGGCCGCGGCGTCCGGTTCGAGCGGGCCTATTCCCTGCCCAGCGGCCGCGCTTGGTACGACACCACGCTGGAGCCCATGGTCGGCCCCGGCGGCGAGGTGGAGGGGGTGGCGATGGTCACCGTCAACACCACCGCCTTCCGCGAGGCGGAGGCGGCGCTGGCGCTCAGCGAGGAGCGGCTGCGCCTGGCGGTCGAGGCGACCGGCCTCGGCATCTGGCACGTCGACCTGGAGGGCGGCACCCGCGACTGGTCGGACGAGTTCCTCGCCATCATGGGCCTGCCCAAGGGCACCAGGCCCGACCCTGACCTGTTCTCCAGCCTCATCCACGCCGACGACCGCGACCGCGTGAACGCCGCCTACGCCGCCATGTACCGGGGCCACGACGGCGGGCGCTACCGGGCGGAGTTCCGCGTGCTGCGCGCCGACACGGGCGAGGAGCGCTGGGTGCAGACGCTGGGCCGGCTGTACCTGGACGCCGACGGGCGGCCCTACCGCGCCGCCGGCACCCTGGCCGACGTCACCGAGCGCCGCCGCGCCGAGGAGGAGCTGCGCCGCAACGAGGAGCGGCTGCGCCTGGCGCAGGAGGTCGGGCGCCTCGGCCACTGGGACTGGGACATCGCGGCGGACGAGATCTGGTGGTCCGACAGCCTCTACCGGCTGATGGGCCTGGAGCCGACCGGCTCGAACACGCGCCGCGCCAGCGCCGAGACGCTGGACTACATCCACCCCGACGACCGCGCGCGCGTCCTGGCCGCCATCGAGGAGGCGATGCGGAGCGGCTCGCTGGAGATCGAGCTGCGCGCCGGCCCGCCGGGCGGTCCCTGGCGCTGGCTGCACGAGCGGGGCGAGGTGGTGCGGGACGCGGCGGGCACGCCGGTGCGCCTGATCGGCCTCGCCTACGACATCACCGAGCGCCGGGGCGCGGAGGAGAGCCTGCGGGAGAGCGAGGCCCGCTTCCGCTCCCTGGCCGACAGCGCCCCCGTGATGATCTGGATGGACGACACGGACGGCCGCTGCTCCTTCGTGAACCGCGCCTACCTGGACTTCTTCGGCACCACGGCCGACCAGGTGGTCGGCATGGCCTGGGCCGCGCGCGTCCATCCGGAGGACCTGGAGACCTACATCGCCACCTACCGCCTGGCCTGGATGGAAAAGGCGGACGTGCACGGCGAGGCGCGCTTCCGCCGCGCCGACGGCAGCTGGCGCCAGCTGCGCTCCGACGGCGTGCCGCGCTTCAACGCCGACGGCACCTTCCTCGGCTACATCGGCTGCACCGTGGACGTGACCGACATCCGACGGGCGGAGGGGGAGCTGCGGCTCGCCAACGACGTGCTGGAGGCGCGGGTGGCGGAGCGCACGGCCGAGCTGGAGGCCGCCAACGCCCGGCTGGCCCGCGAGGCGGTGGAGCGGGAGCTGGCGGAGCGCACCTACCGCCGCCTCTACGTCCGGGCGCCTGTGCCCCAGTACTCCCTCGACCACGAGGGCCGCGTGCTGGAGGTCAGCGACGCCATGCTGGAGCTGGCGGGCCGCCGGCGCGACGAGATCGTCGGCCGGCGCATCGCCGACATCTTCGTGCCCGACGACGCCCCCCGGTTCCGCGAGCGCTTCGCCCGACTGCGCGAGCTGGGGGAGCTGCAGGACCTCGACTACACCCTGGTGCGCCCCGACGGGGAGCAGATCCCCGTCCTCGTCTCCGCAAGGCTGGAGGAGGGGCGCGACGGGCGCATCCGCAGCTACGCCGTCATGCAGGACGTGCGCGCCCGCCGCCACGCCGAGGCGGCCCTCATGCGCGAGATGGAGGAGCGGCGGCGGGCCGAGGCGGCACTGCTCCAGGCGCAGAAGATGGAGGCGCTGGGCCAGCTCACCGGCGGCGTTGCGCACGACTTCAACAACCTGCTCCAGGCCCTGTCGGGCTGCCTGCATATCATCGCCAGGCGGGCCGGGGATGCGCAGGTGCTGCAGCTGGTGGAGGCCGGCAACCAGGCGATCGACAAGGGCTCCCGCCTGATCCGGCAGCTCACCGCCTTCGCCCGCCGCCAGCCGCTGCGCCCGGAGCCCGTGGACCTGCCGGCGCGCCTCTCCAGCATGCGCGAGCTGCTGGACCGCAGCCTGCGCGGCGACATCCTGGTGGAGGTGGAGATGCCCGGGGGGCTCTGGCCCGTGCTGGTCGACCCGACCCAGCTGGAGCTGGCCGTCCTCAACCTCGCCGTAAACGCCCGCGACGCCATGCCGGAGGGCGGTACGCTGCGCCTGTCGGCGGAGAACCTGACCCTGGCGGGCGGGGCGGCGGAGGAGGGGATGGCCGGCGACTTCGTGCGGCTCAGCATCGCCGACACCGGCTTCGGCATGCCGCCGGAGATCGTCTCGCGCGCCTTCGAGCCCTTCTTCACCACCAAGGAGGTGGACAAGGGCACGGGCCTCGGCCTCGCCATGGTCTACGGCTTCGCCCGGCAGTCGGGCGGGCTGGCCCGCATCGACAGCCGCGCCGGGGAGGGCACGGTGGTCAGCCTGCTGCTGCCCCGTTCCCGCCTCGCCGCCGGCCAGGCGGCGGCGGCGCCGGTGCCGGAGGCCGGCCATGCCGACGGCACGGTGCTGCTGGTGGAGGACGATCCCATGGTGGCGGCCGCCATCCGCGGGGTGCTGGACGACCTCGGCTACAAGGTGGTGCAGGCGTCCAGCCCGGCGGAGGCGCTGGCCGTCCTGCGCGAGGGGGCGGCGGTCGACCTGGTGCTGTCCGACATCGTCATGCCGGGCGGGACCAGCGGGCTGGACCTCGCCGACACGCTGGACCGGGTGGCGCCCGGCCTGCCGGTCGTGCTGGCGACCGGCTACAGCGACATGGCCCAGTCCACCCGGCTGGGTGGCCGGGCGCTGCTGCAGAAGCCCTATACCCCGCAGCAGCTGGCCGACGCGCTGCGCCGCGCGCTGGCCGGGACGGGTCAGAAGCTGACGCCGGCCCAGCCGTAGTCCGCGCCGCCGTGGTCCGGCCCGGCGAGGCCGGCGAGCCCCACCGGGCCGTCCGACGCCGACCCGCCGCGCACCTCGATCCAGTCGATGCGGGCGTGCTCGTTGGGGGCGAAGAAGCCGTCGATCTCGATGGCGTCGCCGGTCTTCAGGCTCACCGGGATCAGCTTGACCAGCCGGTTGCCCGCCACCGCCCCGCCACCCCCGGCCACCGCCGGATTGGCGTCCAGGGTCCAGACCGCGGCCGGGGCCCCGCCGACCCACACCCGCATCGCCGCCTTGCCGTCGGACTCATCGTGGTAGGCGACCGCCAGGACATAGTCGCCGTCGGGCCCGGTGAAGCTGCCGGTGGCGCTGCCTGCCCCGCCGGCCGGCACCATGATCAGCTGCCGGCCCGACGCGGCGCTGTTGGCCTCCTTCACGTAGCCGTCGAGCGCCAAGCTCTCCGCCTCGGTCCGGCCCAGCCCGACGGAGGGGTACTCCGGCGGCGGGGGCGGCGGGGGCGGCGGAGGTGGAGGCGGTGGAGGCGGGGGCGCGTCCGGGATGTCGATGGTGAAGCTGCCCAGCACTTTGGCCGCGTTGCCGTTGCCCAGCTGGTCCTTCACCTCGCCCGCCTTCAGGGCCACGGTGTAGCTGCCCTCGTGCTCCGCCGTGTAGCCGCCGGGCGCCGCGAACTCGTAGTGCGCCGTCAGCACGCCGTCCTGCTTCGATGTCCAGACGTCGGTGACGATGAGCGTGCCCGTCCCGTCGTCAGGCGTGACCGTCAGGTCGGCGGCCGAGAGGGTGGAGAGGTCGATGCCCGACGGGTCGGTGTAGGTGACGTGGGCGGTGGCCCGCTGCGTTTCGTCGGTGACGCCGGACATGGTCGCCTCCGCGGCGGGTCCGGTCTTGTCGGTGCCGGCTCCGGCGGGGGACAGTTCCAGCCAGTCGACGCGGACGTGCTCGTTCGGCTTGAAGACGCCCTCCAGCCCGATCTGGTCGCCGTCCTTCAGGTGGACCGTCACCGACCTGGTCATCCGGTTGCCGGCCACCACGCCGCCCCCGCCGGCCACCGCGGGGTTGGCGTCCAGCGTCCAACCGGCGGCGACGGTGCCGTTCACCTTGACGTTCAGCAGCGCCTTGCCGTCGGACTCGTCGTGGTAGGCGACGGTCAGCAGGTAGTCGCCCTCCGTGCCCCGGAAGGCGCCCTCGGCCCGGCCGGTGGTGTTGGCCTGGACCATGATGAGCTGCTTGCCCGACGCGATGCTGTTCGTCTCCTTCACGTAGCCGCCCGACAGGGCCAGCGACTCCGCCTCCGTCCGGCCGGGCGAGACGGGGGCGTTCAGCCAAGCCGGCGGGGGCGGCGGGGCAGGCGGCGGCGGGGGAGGCGGCGGCGGTGCCTCCGCCGGCGCCAGCTCCAGCCAGTCCAGCCGGACGTGCTCGCTCGGCTGGAACTGGCCCTCGAAGCCGATCGTGTCGCCGGTCTTCAGGCTGAGGGGGATGGTCTTGGTCAGCCGGTTGCCGGCGACCACCCCGCCGCCGCCCGCCACCGCGGGGTTGGCGTCCAGCGTCCAGCCGCCGGCGGAGGTGCCGTTCACCTTGACGTCGAGCAGCGCCTTGCCGTCGGACTCGTCATGATAGGCGACGGTCAGCAGGTAGTTCCCCGACACCCCGGTGAAGGTGCCCTCCGCCAGGCCCGTCATGTTGGCCTGGACCATGATGAGCTGCTTGCCCGACGCGATGCTGCTGGCCTCCCTCACATAGCCGCCGGAGAGCGCCAGCGCCTCCGCCTCGGTGCGGCCCGGCCCGATGGGGTTGGCGGGCGGGGTGCCGGTCAGACTCGCCAGCGTCACCGGGGCGGCGTCGCCGAACTGCACCAGCTCGATCCCCGACAGGGTGTCGGTGCCGTCGGGCCCCGCCATCGTGGCGGTGCCGGCGGGACCGGCCGTGACGGTGTAGTCGGCGCGCGACCCGGCGAAGCGGGCGAGGTCCTTGCCGCCGCCGCCCTCCAGCCGGTCGTCGCCGGCCCCGCCCGCCAGCGTGTCGTCGCCGGCGCCGCCGCGCAGGTGGTTGGCCCCGTCGTTGCCGGCGACCCCGTCGTTGCCCTCCCCGGCGAAGGCGTTCTCGATGACGGTGCCGGCGGCCAGGGTGAGCGTGCGGCCGGCGATGGTGGAGGCGGCGCCGGGACGGATGTCCAGCAGAACGG
>DASPKT010000085.1:0-2650 GCA_035627915.1 Azospirillaceae bacterium | reverse complement strand
ATTCCGGACATCAATGCCGATGAGGCCGCAAGCCTGCGGGCGGTCGTCGCCTCTCCTGAGGCTTTCCGCGCCGCCGGGATGGAGTACAGCCCTGCGCTGGCCAATGTCCAGATCACGCTGCAGCGCCGCGCCGACGGTCGCTATTTCCTGCGCCTGACCAGCGACCGCGCGGTCAACGATCCGTTCATCGACCTGATCCTGGAGACCAACTGGTCGTCGGGCCGCGTGGTGCGCGACTACACCATGCTGTTCGACCCGCCCAGCATGCGCCAGAGCGCGCCTCCGGTCACCGCGCAGGTGGCCCCGGTGGCCCCGACGCAGCCGCAGGCCGCTGCACCAGTTTCGCCTGCGGCACGTCCGGCCCAGCCTCCGCGCGCTGCCGCGCTGCCGCCGGTGGCAAGCGCCCCGGCCATGCGGCCTGCTGCGCCGCCCTCTCCAAGCCAAGCGGCCCCGGCGCCACCCCCTCTCGCCGCCGCGCCGCGCCCGGCCGCGGCACCGTCTGAGGGCAAGCGGGTCACCGTGCAGACCGGTGACACGGCCAGCCGGATTGCGGCGGCCCACAAGCCGCCCGCCATCTCGCTGGACCAGATGCTGGTGGCCCTGCTCCAGGCCAACCCCGATGCATTCATCGGTGGGAACATCAACCGCCTCAAGGCGGGCGCCGTCCTGGACATGCCGGGCGCGGATCAGGCTGGCAGCACTCCCACTGCCGAGGCCAGCCAGATGCTGGTCGCGCAAAGCCGCGACTTCAACGAATTCCGTCGCCGCCTGGCCGAAGGCCTGCCGACGGCACAGGTAGGCGCCGCGGACCGCCAGGCCTCGGGCCGGTTGCAGGCCCAGGTCGAGGAAAAGAAGGCGGCTGCCGCTGCGCCCGACAAGCTCACGCTGTCCAAAGGCTCCGTGCAGGGCAAGGCCGCCGAGGAAAAGATCGCCCGCGATCGCGCCGCGCAGGATGCAGCGACCCGCGTTGCCGAACTGAACAAGAACATCAGCGAACTGAACCGGCTCGGCACGGCCACCGCCCCTGCTGCTGGCGGCGTTGCCGTCCCCGCCCCGGGAGCTGCCACTGCTCCGCGCCCTGCAGCCTCCGGTCCGCAGGCCGCTGTAGCTGCAGCTCCGGCGGCAACGCCGGTGCCGACGCCCGCGCCCACTGCGGCGCCCACCCCAGCCCCTACCCCCGCGCCTACCCCCGCGCCCACACCGGCTCCAACGCCCGCGCCTACGCCTGCGCCGACGCCGGCCCCCACACCAGCGCCCGCCACCGCCTCCGCCAGCGCACCTGCTGCCGTTGCGGCAGCAACTCCTGCGCCGGCACCCGCCGCGGCCCGGGCGCCCGCGCCGGCCGCTGCGGCCAAACCGCCAAGCCCGCCTCCGGTGGTGGAAGAAACCAGCCTGGTCGACGACCTGCTGGAGAACCCGCTGGTCCCTGCGGCCGCGGGCGGCCTCCTCGCGTTGTTGCTGGGGTTCGGCTTCTACCGCGCGCGCCAGCGCAGGAAGTCCACCCAGGTGGACAGCTCCTTCCTCGAGAGCCGGTTGCAACCCGATTCCTTCTTCGGCGCCAGCGGCGGCCAGCGCATCGACACCGCGGAGGGCGCCGCCACGGGCTCCTCGATGGTGTATTCGCCCAGCCAGCTCGATGCTGCGGGCGACGTGGACCCCGTGGCCGAAGCCGACGTCTACCTCGCTTACGGCCGTGACCTGCAGGCCGAGGAAATCCTCAAGGAAGCCCTGCGCCTGAACCCGCAGCGCGTGGCCATCCACAGCAAGCTGCTGGAAATCTACGCCAAGCGCCGCGACGCCAAGGCCTTTGAACAGGTGGCGACCGAGGCGTATGGCCTCACCCGAGGCGAAGGGCCGGAGTGGAGCCACATCTGCGAACTGGGCCAGGAGCTGGACCCCGCGAATGCCCTGTACCGCCCCGGGGGCCATCCCGCTGAAGGCGGTGGCGCCGCAGCCGGGTGGGCCGCAGCGGGCGCCGCCGGCGCCGCAGGGCTGGGTACT
Organism: Azospirillaceae bacterium; assembly: GCA_035627915.1. Lineage (GTDB taxonomy): Bacteria > Pseudomonadota > Alphaproteobacteria > Azospirillales > Azospirillaceae > DASPKT01. The sequence continues at coordinate 649 of DASPKT010000085.1, read as the reverse complement.
GCTGTTGCAGCGGCCGAGCCGCCTGCCGCTGCCGGTGGGGTGGACCTCGACCTGGACCTGGACTTCTCGCTGGGCGACGACGAGCCGGGCGCACCCACCGCCAGCCCCAGCAAGGCAGAGCCTGAGCACACCGTGGCGTTCACCGTCCCGCCCGCGGCTGAGCCAGCGCACGACGCCCCGCTGGAGATGGATTTCGCGAACGCCACGATGGCGATCGATCCTCCTGAGCAGCCGCCGTCGCTGGATTTGCCGCTGGTGGAGGAGCCGGTACGGCTCGACACGCCCGAGCCGATGTTGACGGACAACAGCCTGAGCTTCAGCACGGAGCCGATGGAGCTTCCGGCGGCCCCGGCCCAGGCCGCCGCGGCACCGGCAGCGCAGCCCGCACCCGACGCCGGCATGATCGAATTCGACCTGGGCGCCTTGTCGCTGGACCTGGACAAGCCTGCGGCCCCTGCGGCCGAGCAGGACACCGACGATGCGCCTTTGAGCACGGCCGGGGCGCCGTTGTCGACGGCCGGCGCGCCCTTGGGTGAAGACAGCGATGACCCGCTGGCCACCAAGCTGGCGCTGGCCGAGGAATTCAATGCCATCGGCGACCCCGACGGGGCGCGGAGCCTGGCGGAGGAGGTCGTGGCCGAAGCGTCCG
>DASPKT010000084.1:0-10831 GCA_035627915.1 Azospirillaceae bacterium | reverse complement strand
GCGGCTGCCTGGCGCCAGAGGGCGGCCAGCGGGGCCTCGCGGGCGCCGTCCAGGTGTACCTGGCCGCGCAGCAGCCGGGCCGGCGCCGGTCCCTCGACCGCCAGCAGCACGCGGTAGACGCCCTGGACGGGCACCAGCGCGCCGTCCGCGTCGGCGCGGGTGGCGAGCGTGCCGCCGTAGGTGCCGCTCAGCGCAGGCTCGTTCAGCCGGCGGGTGCCGGTGTCGTCGATGGCGACCACCGTCGCGTCCAGCGAGGCCAGCGCCGGGTCGTCCGCCTGGAAGCGTCCCGGCGTGCCGACCGCGATGCGGCCCAGGTCGGTGTCGGCGACGTAGGCCTCCACCAGCGCCGCGTCGCCCTGGACCAGCATGCCCAGCCGCTCGCCGGCCGGCAGCCAGTCGCCGGGCCCGATCTCGTCCGACAGCTCGGCCAGCCGGCCGGCGAAGGGGGCGGCGACGGTCAGGCGCGCCTTGTCGGCGAGCAGTCCCTGCCGCTCCGCCAGCGCCGCCTCCAGCTCCTGCCGGGCGATGCGGACCCGGTCGGCGCGCGCCCCGCCGGACTGGAGCACCGCCTGCCGGCGCAGGATCTCCACCTCCCGCTCCGCCTGGGCCAGCGCGTGGTCGAGGTCGGGCGAGGACAGGCGCAGCAGCGGCTGGCCCTCCGCCACCTCCTGGCCGGGGGCCGCCAGCACCGCCTCGACCCTTCCGGCCGCCTCGGCGAACAGCTCCGACTGGCGCGACGCGCGCAGCAGGGCCGGCGCCTCCACGTCGGCCTGCCAGGGAACCGCCAGCGCCAGCAGCAGGGCGCCCAGGCCCGCCAGGACAAGCCGGCCGCGGCGGGGCGCCACGGCGTGGCGGCGGCGCCACCATTCCTTGGCCTCCATCGCCACCGGCCGCACGATGAACCAGCCCAGCTCGACCGCGAACAGCAGGATGCCCAGCGCCTTGAAGAACAGGTGGTAGACCATCAGCGCGATGCCCAGGAACAGCACCAGCCGGTAGGCCCAGGTCGCGGCGGCGAAGGCGATCAGGAAGCGGCGGCGCGCGGGCGGCAGACGCTCTGGCGGCGGGTCGCCCGCGCCCAGCAGCCGCTCGCGGAACCACCAGCGGGCGAGCGCGAAGGAGCGCTCGTGCAGGTTCGGCATGTCCAGCCAGTCCGACAGCAGGTAGTAGCCGTCGAAGCGCATGAAGGGGCTGACATTGACCGCCACGGTCAGGACCCAGCTGGTGGCGGCCAGCAGGAAGCAGGCGCTGCGCAGCGGCCCCTCCGGCAGGAACGACCAGGCCAGCAGCGCGAACGCCGCCAGAGCCAGCTCCGCCGCCACCCCGGCGGCGCCCACGGCCAGGCGCTGGCGGCGGGAGGGCAGCTTCCAGGCCTCGCTCACGTCGGTGTAGAGGACGGGATAGAGGACCATGACGGCGACGCCCATGGTCGGCACCCGGCAGCCAAGGCGCCGGGCGGTCAGCGCGTGGCCCAGCTCGTGCACCAGCTTGGCGCCGCCCAGCGTGACGGCGGCCAGGACCAGCCCGTCCAGGGTGAGGAAATGCGGGAAAGTGCCGAGGAAGGCGTCCCACTGGCGCGTCGCCAGGAACAGCCCGGCGGCGGCTGCCGCCAGGACCAGCAGCAGGAAGCCCCTGGTGTAGAGGTGCCGCGCCAGCGGCATCATCCGGTCGAGCCAGGGGTCGGGCCGCAGCAGCGGCACGCGGAAGAACAGGTAGTTCTTCAGCAGCCAGCGCGCCGGCCCCTGCCGCCGCGCCGCCGCCTTGGCGATGAGCCGGCCGACCGCCTCGTCCCCCCTCGCCTGCAGCAAATCGGCGTTGGAGAGGAAGCGCGCGAAGGCCTCCACGTCGCCTTCCGTCGCGGGGATCGGGGTGGCCTGCGCCACGGCGGCGGCGATGCGGCCGGGCTCCCCCAGCGACCAGCGCGACAGGATTTCGAACTCCAGCCAGCCCAGGCGGAAGAAGCGCCCGGAGGCCGGGTCCTGCAGCGTCCAGGTCGGGGCGCCGTCGGCGCCGGCCGGGCCCGGGTGCAGCGTCAGCTCCTCGCGCAGCGGCGGCAGCCGGCGCGCGGGAGGCTTGGCGCCGGCCGGCATGGCACCGGGCGCCAGGGTCGTCGTGCTCACAGCCCCACCCGCTGGCGCAGCGCGGCGAGCGGCCGGCGGAACAGGTAGTAGAAGAGCGTCGTGCGCTCCCCGTAGATCTTGGCGGTGCCCTGGAGCCCGATGCGGGGCGAGGCCCCCTCCTCCAGCCGCGCCCTGATCCGGTAGGAGACGGTGCCGTCGGGCAGCGCCTCCGGCTTGTAGGCGGCGGTGGTCAGCAGGGCCTCCACCGGTTCGTCCGGCGCCACGTTCAGGAAGAAGCGCACCCGCGCGCCCGGCTCCAGCGCGATGGCGTCGGCGACGGGCAGCCGCACCTCCAGCTCCGCCGACTTCGGGTCGGCCACCATGAGGATGCGCTCGCCCAGCGCCACCGGGCGGCCGATCCAGTCGTCGGCGTCGGCGAAGATGGCGGTGCCGGCGCGCGGCGCCTTCACCTCGATGCGCTGGAGCAGCGATTCGACATAGGCGACCTCGGCCGCCGCCTGCTCGCGCCGGCCGGCCAGCACGGCGAGGCCGGCCTTGGACTTCTCGTCGAACACCGCCTGCTGGGCCGCCTGCCGGTGCTCGGCCTCCGCCACCTGCAGCGAGGCGCGCGCCACCTCCAGCCGGTTGTTCAGCTTGGCGGGGTCCAGGCGGAACAGCGCCTCGCCCTCGGCCACCGGCTGGTTGGGCCGGACCAGGAAGCTCTCCACCACCCCGTCGAAGGGCGCCCGCACCACGGTCGGCTGGTGCGCCACCACCTCGCCCGGGGCCAGCGCCGACTGGCGCACCGGCACCAGGGCCAGCAGCAGCGCGCCGGCGGCAAGCCCGATGCGGACCCGGCGGTCGCGCAGCCGGCCCAGCCAGCCCGGCGCCTCCGGGCCCAGCAGCGCCGCCCAGGCGTGGGCGTAGGCATCGGCCAGCGTCTCCGCCAGCACGCGCTCGCCCTCCGCGAACGGCTCGTCGCGGGCCAGCAGCAAGGCGCCCAGCCGGCGCCCGCCCGGCGCGTCGAGCGGGACCCAGAGCGCGTGCGCCGGCAGGAACTCCGCCCATTCCGCCGCCCCCTCCCCGGCCTCCGCCGCGGTCAGGGCGACCGGTCCTTTGGAAGCGGCGGAGCCCGCCATCAGGCGGCGCAGGAACAGCACGTAGGGCGCGTCGGCCTCCACCACGGCGAGGCCGGAGACGGCGGTGACGCGCCCCTTCCCCTCCCCGCCCGCGGGCCGGCGCCACAGGGCCGCCTGGCGGTAGCGCAGCAGCCCGTGGCTGTCGTTGACCATCAGGAAGCCCAGCTCCTCCGCCGTGGCGGCGTGGCGGGCGCGCTTCTGCAGCTGCAGCAGGGCCGCCAGCCCCAGGAGCTGGGGATCGGCGGCCGGGGCGGCGAGGACGGGCTTCATGGGGTGCCGCTCAGGCCGGCGGCGCCAGGACGGCGCGGCCGCTCATGCCCGGCAGCAGCTCCGGGAAGCGGCCGTCGATGGCGGCGAAGACCTTGACCGACTGGCTGACTGGGTCGATGCGGGCGCCCAGCCGCACCACCTTGGCGGGATAGGAGCGGCCGGTCTCCTCGATCATCAGCTCGAACCCGTGGCCGGGCTTCATCCAGGCCAGCCAGCGCGACGGCACCAGCATCTCCACCTCCAGCTCGGAGGCGTCGATGATCTCCATCAGCGGCCTGCCCTCGTCGATGAACTGGAATCGCTTCACCTCCAGCGCGGCGATGCGGCCGGGGAACGGTGCTGTGACGACGCAGCGCTCCACCACCTCGCGGGCCATCGCCACCTCGGCCTCGGCCACGGCGCGCTGGGAGGCGGCGGTCTCCAGCTCCAGCGCGCCGATGGAGTTCAGCCGCTCCAGCTTGCTCTTGACCTCCCACGACTTGCGCGCCGCGGTCTCCTCCGCCTGCGCGCGGGCGAGGCGGGCGCGGTGGATGCCGCAGTCGAGCTGCACCAGCTTCTGCCCCTCCTGGAAGGCGTCGCCCTCCCGCAGCGGCAGCTCCGCCACCTGCCCGGCGATCTCGGCCGAGAGCACGGCGGAGCGCTTGGCCGTCAGCTGCGCGCGCACCTCCGGCGCCGCGTCGCCCTGCGCCCGCCCGGCGGCGGGGGCGAGGAGCAGGAGGGCGAGGACCAGTGCGGGGTACCGGGGCATCGTGGGGGCCTTTGCTGGTAGGCCGGCGTCAGACGCCGGGTTCCGCCGCCGCGGGCGCGGCCTCGGCCGGCACGTCGGTGCCGGTCGGCGCCTGCAGGGCGAAGGTGCCGGCCTCGATGCGGGCGTTGGCGTCCGCCACCGCCTTGGTCAGCGCCGGCAGCGCGTCGTCCGCGACGGGGCCCGGCAGCGGGTCGACGCCGACCGAGACGTAGAGGCTGGCGAGCGCGTTCTGCATGTCCGCATAGGCCTTGTGACGGGTCAGTTCCGCCGCGATGCGGGCCGAGGCGGACCGGATCCGCTCCAGGTCGCCCTCCGCGTCGGACTTCTGCTGGGTCGCCACCTGTTCGTAGATGCGCCGCTCGATCTCGTCCAGCTCCGCGGCCTGTGTGAATTGTGTGCGCGCCCGGCCGTAACTTTGCCACGCCACGTTCACCTGGGTGAGGACGGTCATGGCGAGCGCCAGCCGCTTCACCTCGCCCAGCTCCATCTGCGCCTCGGCGAAGCCCATGGTGTCGCGGCCCGTCAGCAGGTTCATCAGGCTCCAGCTGACGCGCAGCCCGCCCTCCGCCCAGGTCTGGTTCACCAGGTAGGAATTGCTGTCGTAGTAGGCGCCGGCGTTGAGGCCCAGGTTGGGCAGCAGGCGCAGCAGGGCCTTGCGCGTCTCGGCCGCCGACACGCGGCGCTGGTAGGACTGCTCGCGCAGCTCCGGCCGGTTCACCAGCGCGATGCGCTCCAGCTCCGGCACCTCGGCCCGCACCTCCGGCGGCTGGGTGACGGAGGCCGGATAGGCGAGCTGGTACGGCGTGCCGGGCGGCAGGCCCATCAGGCCGGACAGCTGCGCCTTCGCCAGGACCAGCTCCGCCTGGGTGCCCTCCAGCTGGCGCAGCACCTCGATCATGCCCTTCTGGAAGCGCAGCGCGTCGAGCGGCGGCATCAGGCGCTGGCGCTCGATCTCGCGGGCGTTCTCCAGCGCCCGGCGGGCGTCGGCCAGCACCGGCTCGATCTGCGCCGCCACCCGCTCGGCCGCGACCGCCTGCCAGTAGGCGTTGCGCACCTGCTGGGTGATGGAGTGCAGGGTGACGCGGCGCCGCTCGGCAGTCGCCAGCGCGCGGTCGGCATTCTGGCGGGCCTGGTAGTAAGACAGGCCGAAATCCAGCACCGACCAGGTCAGCTGCAGGTCGGCCGTGCCGCGGCCCTTGTCCAGCGAGGTGGAGGGCTCCAGCGACTGCTGGCGGGTCAGCACCGACAGGGAGGAGGACGCGCTCTCGTTGGTGCGGCCGATCAGGCCGGCCGACACCGCGGCCTTGGGCAGCAGGTCCCAGCGCGACAGGTCGAGCTGGCGGTTGGCGACCGCCACCTCCATCAGCTGCAGCCGGTGGTCCAGGTTGTACTTCAGCGCCCGGGCGATGGCCTCGTCGAGGGTGACGGGGCCGGAGACGGGCTCGACCCGGCTGCGCAGGGACTTCAGGTCCTGCTCGGCGCGGGCCTGCTCCTCGGCGAGGGTCAGGGGCTCGGGCTTGATCGTGCAGCCGCCGAGCAGCAGGACGCCGGCCAGGCAGGTGGCGGCGAGCAGGCGGGCGGACAGGGAAGAGGTCGTCACGGGCTTGAACCTTCAGGCGGCGTCGTTCTGGGTGAGGGAAAGGGCGTCCAGCAGGCTCGCCAGCAGGGCGGCGCCGCCCGACAGCGGACCGTCCTGGCCGGCGGCCCGCAGCTGGTCGGTCAGCGAGGGCTTGCCCGCCGGGGCGGCGTCGGACTGGCGCTGGCCGGTCGGCTGTGCCGGGGGTTGGACCTGCGGCTGCTGCGGCGTCTCGGCCGGGGCTTCGGCAGGAGCGTCGTTCGCCGGGGCTTCGTTCGCCGGGTTTCCGGGCCCGTCCGCGGGGGCGGCGTCCCGGCCGGGCTCGCCGGCGGGGCCCTGCCCGTCCCGGCCCTGCCCGCCCTGGCCCTGCCCGTCCTCCGCCGGCACGTCCTCGCCGACGCTGAGGCGGAACTTGGCCTCGGCGCGGCGGCCGTCATTGTCCTCGGCGGTGACCTTGATCTCCAGCGTGCCCTCGGCATCGGGCGGCGGGTCGCCCTTGAAGGTCCCGGTCTGGGGATCGAAGGTCAGCCAAGGCGGCAGGGGCGACCCGTCGGCCATGGTCGCGGTGACCGAGACGATGGCCTCGGAGTTGGTGTGCTGGAAGGTGCCGTTCGGCAGCTGGAAGCTGGACAGCGACCCCGCCTTCGCCGCCTGGTCGGGCGGCGGGTTGGCCAGCATGAGGGCCGCCGGCTGCGGCGCCCCGCCCGCCGACGGCAGGACCGTCACCACCCCGGTGCGGCCGCCGGACGCCGACGCGGCGGCGTTGACGGGGATCGAGGTGGAGGTGGTCGCCGTGGGCGCCTGTGCCGTCGGCGTGGCGGCCGTGGCGCCGGGGCCCGTGCCGGCGGTGGCGGCCGCCGCGGTGCCGGCGTCCGCCGCGGCCGGAGCCGGGGCGGGCGCGGTGGCGACGGGGGCGGTCGGCGCCGTCATCACGGGCGTGCCGACGGGCACGGCGGGCGCCGGCGTCACCACCACCGGCGGCGTCACGACCGGGGGCGCCACGACGGGCGGCGTCACCGGGGGGGCGACGACGGGGGGCGCAACCACGGGCGGCGTGACGACGGGCGGCGCCACCACCGGTGCGGTGACCGTGACGGACAGGCTGGTGGAGACGGAAAGCCCGCCCTTGTCGGTGCCTGTCACCACGACCGTGGACGTGCCGACGTCGCCGGTGCCCGGCGTGCCGGACAGGCTGCCCGTCGCCGCGTCGAAGGCGAGCCAAGCCGGCCCCGACACGGTCACCGCGACCTGGTCGCCGGCGTCCTTGTCGGCGAACAGGCCGGCCGGCAGGGAGGCCGCGAGGGCCTGGCCCGCCACCGCGGAGAGCGGGCCCGCGGAACCGGCCACGGTCGGCGCCTCGTTGACGTTGGTGACCTGGACGACGAGGTCCTGCTCCAGCGTCTGGCCCAGCGCGTCGCGGGTGGCGACGCGGAGCGCGACCTGCGTCACCGCCTCGAAGTCCAGCGACTTGGTCAGCACCAGCGTGCCGCCCTCGATGGCGAAGGCGCCGCTGGGATCGGAGACCAGGGACCAGGTCCGCCCCTGCGGATCGGCCCCCTCCGCCGTCAGGCCGCCCATCGCGCCGCTGGCGTTCTCGGGCGTCTCGCCGCCGGACAGCAGGATGGCGGTGGGCATCGGCACCACGTCGAGCGCGATGGTGCCGGCGGCCGGGGCCGTCCCGTTCTCCAGCCCGTCCCGCACGTCCACGGTCAGGGTGCTGTCGTCGCGGAAGTCCTTGTTCGGCGTGAAGGTCAGCCCGGCCAGGGCCGCGTTCACCTGGTCGACGGTGCCGGACAGGGTGCCGGAGGAGAGCGTGCCGGCCGCGGGGTTCGACAGGGTCAGGGTGACGGTGACCTGCTCGTCCGTGTCGATGTCGGCCACCGACAGGCCGGACAGCGACACCGGCCCGAGGCTCTGGCCGAAGGTCACGGTGGACCCGGCACCCGACAGCAGCACGGCGTCGTTGACGGGCGTGGCCTTCAGCTCGACCGTGCCGGTGACGGGCGCCTTGCCCTCCTTGTCCCTGATGTCGACCGACACGGAGGTGGAGCGGTCGTAGTCCTTGGCAGGGGTGAAGGTGACGGCGGAGAGCGCGGCGTTCACCTCGTCCACCGTGCCCGACAGGGTGGTGGCGGAGAGCGTGCCGGCCTTGCCGTCGGCCAGGCCCAGCGTGACCGTGATGACGTCGCCCTTGTCCGGGTCCTTCACCGTGATCGACGGCAGCGCCGCCGGCCCGCCGTCCTCCACGAACACGGTGCTGCCGCCGAGGCCGCTGGCGGTCGGGGCGGTGTTGACCGTGGTGAGGTCGAGGGCGACCGACGCGGTCACCGGGCCGACGCCGTCCTTGCCGCTGTCGCGGACGGTGACCGCGATCCCGCTGTCCAGCGTGTAGGTCTTGTCCGGCGTGAAGGTCAGCCCGGCCAGCGCTGCGTTGACCTGCGCTACCGTGCCGGTGACGGACGTCGCGGACAGGCTGCCGGCCGCCGGGTCGGACAGCGCCAGCGTGACCGTCAGCACCTCTCCCTCGTCCACGTCCGCGACCGACAGCCCCTGGACGGCCAGGGTGCCGTCGGTCTGCTTGTAGTCCACCGCGTCGGGTGCGGCCAGGACCGGGGCGTCGTTGACGGGCTCGCCCTTCAGCAGGAGGCTGCCGGAGATCGGCTGGGTTCCGGCCTTGTCGCGGATGTCCACCGAGACGGTGAGGTCGCGGTTGTAGTCCTTGGACGGCGTGAAGGAGAGGTCCGCCAGGGCGGCGTTCACCTCGGCCGCCGTGCCGCTGATGCTGGTCGACGACAGGGCGCCGCCGGCCGCGTCGGACAGGGACAGCGTCACCGTCAGCGTGTCGTCGCGGTCCACGTCGGCGACGCCGAGGCCTGACAGCGACACCGGGCCGCCATCCTCCCGGTAGGTGACCGTGCCGCCCAGGCCCGAGGCGGTGGGGGCGTCGTTGACGGGGGTGACCTTGACCGTCGCCGTTCCTTCGACCGGGACCGTGCCGTCCTTGCCGCTGTCGCGCACCGTGACGGTGACTTCGGTGTCGCGGTCCCAATCCTTCGCCGGCGTGAAGGTGAGCCCGGACAATGCCGTGCTCAGTTGCGCGGCAGTGCCGGAGAGGGTGGTAGCGGACAGCCGCCCGGCCCCGGGGTCGGCCAGGGCGATGGTGGCGGTCAGCACCTCGTTCTCGTCGGCGTCCGACACGGAGAAGGCCGGCAGGGTGACGCTGCCCCCGTCCTCCGCGACGGTGACGGTGCCGCCGCCCTGAAGGCTCGGCTGGTCGTTGATGGGCGTCACCGTGACGGCGATGGCGGAGCTGGCCGACTTGGCACCGCCGGAGCCGCTGTTGCCCTGATCGGAGACGGTGACCGTGACGGTCGCCGGGCCCGCATAGTCGGGGGTCGGGGTGAACTTCAGCGCGGCGAGCGCGGCGTTCAGCTCCGTCAGCGTGCCGGTCCGGGTCAGGGACGCGGCACCGGTGCCGCCCAGCGAGACGGTACCCTGCCCGGAGGCGATCTCCAGGCGCAGCTGCCCCGTCCCGGCGTCCTTGTCGTCGAGCGATACGGACAGCGCCACCGAGGCGTCCTCGTTGACCGTGGCACTAGCCGGAGCGGTCAGCACCGGCGCGTCGTTCACCGCCGTCACCGTCACCGAGGTCGTGGCGGTGCCCGTCTTGGCGCCGCCCGGGCCCTTGTAGGCGGGGTCGCCGGCGTCGGTCGGGTTGGCGTCGTTCAGCGACAGCGCCAGCGTCACCGAGGCGGGCGGCGTGTCGCTGGCGTTGGCGTAGGTTACTTGGCGCAGCGCCTGCTGGATCAGCGCCGTGGTGGCGCTGCCGTTGAAGGTCAGCACCAGCCGCCCGCCGCTGTTGGTGGTGACGGTGCCGATCGTGGTCCCGCCGACGCCGAAGCTTCCCCCCTCGGTCAGCGTCGACAGGGTGCCGGACGCGGCGAACCGGTCCTCCGCGCTGGCCCCGCCCTGCCGCTCGATGGTGAGCACGCCGCCCGGCATGGCGCCGGACCCGGTCTGGGTGTCGGACACCAGCGCGTCGGCGTTGACGGCGACCGGCGTCCCGTCCTCCACGAAGGTGATCGAGTTCCCGAAGGAGCCCAGCACCGGCGCGGTGTTCTGCGTGGAGACCTCCAGCGGGTCGCTCTCCGCCGCGGTCAGGGCGCCGGAGGTGGCGCGCAGGGCAATGTCGTCCGGCGTGACCCCGGCCGCCGTGTAGGTGATGCCGAGGCCGGTGTAGCCGGCGGCGCCCTGGCTCGGCGAGCGCGTCACCGTGGCGGCGCTGCCGTCCGTGTCCCCGGTCACCGTGAAGCTGTTCAGCGTGCCCGGCGCCGCACCCCCGCCCACCGCGGTCACCGCCAGCGTGATCCCCGTCGCCCAGTCCTGGTCGGTGATGCCGCCGGCGTCCACCGCCGCCACCACGGGTGTGGCCGAGAACACCGCCGCCTGCCCGCTCTCCATCGCGCTGACCGCGGGCTGCGTGGTGAAGCTCAGCCGGTCGGCCACCACGTCGGACACGATGGTCCCGCTGCTGCCGTCCGTCACGCCGGTGGCGGACGCCGTCAGGGTGAAGCTCTGCTTGTCCACCGTGGCGCGGTGCTGCAGGCCGGAGAAGGTCGCGATACCGGCCGCGGCCGCCTGCGACGCCGTGCCCGACAGGCTGCCGGCGCTGGCCGCCAGCGTCACCGTGGCGGTGAAGTCCTTGTCCTTGTTGCCCAGCGCGTCCGTCGCCCGCACCACCGGCTGCGTGCCGAAGTCGACCCGGCTGGTGACGGAGGCCGCCGGCTCGGCGGTGAAGACCAGCTTGGTCGCGGTCACGTCGGTGGTGAAGCCGCCGCCGTTGGTCACCGCCTGCTGGGTGGACGCGATGGCGGTGCCGGTGGAGGTCACCCCGGCCGCCGCCAGCGACAGCTTCACCGTGTTGCCGTCGGTGACGCCGCTGCCGGTGTAGTGCCCCTCCACCACGTAGGTGGCGCTGGCGCCGTCGGCGACGGAGATGGACAGGCCGGAGAAGGTGACGGTCTGGGCGGTGGCGTCG
>DASPKT010000083.1:0-2506 GCA_035627915.1 Azospirillaceae bacterium | reverse complement strand
GCGCCGAACTACGCCAAGCAGCGCTCCCGCCTGGCGAAGCAGATCGGCCTCGGCACCCGCGCGCGCCGCGGCGCCTGATCCGGGACGGGCGGCGGCCGGCGGGGCCCCACGCGGGCATCACCGGCCGCCGCCCCCCTGGGTTGCGCCGGCCGGCGGGCCAGGGCCCGCGGGTCCCGCGCGGCGGTCCGGCCGTCTGCCACCTGGACGTGCAGACGGATCAAACTTTTGTTACCGGACTGGTGTCGGGCCATCATCCCGTTGACCGCGCCTCGGCGCGATGTGATATGCCTTTCGTCCGTGACGTCCGCTCGGACCTCCGACGGCCCCGAGAGCGTGAACGAGAGCATGGCAGACATCAGCACCGACGCCCTCTTCTCCGGTGACCTCCGCACGGGCGACCTGGAGGTCCGTCTCGCCGAGACGACCGCCGAGGTCCACGCCGCGCAGGAACTCCGCTACCGCGTCTTCTTCGAGGAGATGCAGGCCCGCCCGTCGGCGGAGATCGCGCTGCTGAAGCGCGACTTCGACCATTACGACAGCCACTGCGACCACCTGCTGGTGATCGACCACGGGCTGGGCGGGGGTGCGGCCGGGGTGGTCGGCACCTACCGCCTGATCCGGCGCGAGGTGGCGGCCCGGGTCGGCTCCTTCTACTCCGCCGACGAGTACGACATCTCGCGGCTGGAGGAGTATCCGGGCGGCATCCTGGAGCTGGGCCGGTCCTGCGTGGACGCCGCCTACCGCTCCCGCCAGGCGATGCAGCTGCTGTGGCGCGGCATCGCGGCCTACGTGAACTACCACGACATCCGCCTGCTGTTCGGCTGCGCCAGCCTGCCCGGCACCGACCCCTCGGCGCTGTCGATGCCGCTGTCCTACCTCTACTACCACCACCTGGCCCCGCCGGCGCTGCGCCCGGTGGCGCTGCCGCACCGCTACGTCGACATGGCGATGCTGGACGAGCACGCCATCGACCCCCGCCGCGGCCTGAACTCGGTCCCGCCGCTGGTGAAGGGCTATTTGCGCCTGGGCGGCTTCGTCGGCGACGGCGCCGTGGTGGACCACCAGTTCAACACGACCGACGTGTCGATCGTGGTCAAGACCGACCTCATCACCGACAAGTACCTCCGCCATTACGAGCGGCGCGGCAGCAGCCTGATCTGAGGGCCGGGCGGCGGCGATGGACACGGGATCGACCCCCGCCGGCATCCTCCGCCTGGCCGCCTACCTGGGCTTCACCTTCCTGTGCATCCCGGTCCAGGCGGCGTTCCTGGCGCTGGGACTGCGCCGCGCGGCAACGCGCTTCCCCGTCGTCTACCACCGGATCTGCCTGCGCATGCTGGGGATCGAGGTGCGGGTCACCGGGGCGGCGCCGGCCGCGGCGCCGGTGCTGTTCATCTCCAACCACTCCTCCTACCTGGACATCCCGGTCCTGGCCTCGGTCCTGCCGGCCAGCTTCGTCGCCAAGAGCGAGGTCGGGACCTGGCCGCTGTTCGGGCTCCTGGCGAAGCTGCAGCGCACCGTCTTCGTCGACCGCCAATCCCGCACCGACGCCGGGCGCCAGCGCGACAGCATGGCCGGCCGGCTGCAGGACGGCGACAGCCTGATCCTGTTCCCGGAGGGGACCAGCAGCGACGGCAACCGCACCCTGCCCTTCAAGACGGCGCTGTTCAGCGTCGCCGGCACCCGCATCGGCGAGCGGCCGGTGACCGTGCAGCCGGTGTCGGTCGTCTGCACGCACCTGGACGGGATGCCCATGGGCTTCGGCCTGCGCAGCCTCTACGCCTGGTACGGCGACATGGAGCTGCCGCCGCACCTCTGGCGCGTGGTCCGCACCGGCCGCCTGGGCGTGTCGGTGGAGTTCCACGAGCCGGTCACGGTGGAGAGCTTCGGCTCGCGCAAGGCGCTGGCGGACCATTGCTGGCGGGCGGTGGCCTCAGGGGTGGCCCGCGCCGTCGCCGGGCGTCCCCCCGCCCCCGTCAACGACGCCGCCCCGCCTCCGGCCCAACCCGCCCCCGGACCCGCGGCCGAGCCCGCCCGGGCGTCCTGAGGCCGGCGGCCAAGCGGGCGACCCGAGGGGACCGCCATGCAACTTAGGACCGAAGGCGTTGTTGACTGCCCGTGGGGTGCGCTTATGTTTGCGGCGGCCGCGCCCTCGACCAGTCCTCGCGCGGCCGTCTCCGGTGGAGTGTCGGGTTGAAGAAGAAGCTGTTCATCAAGACCTACGGCTGCCAGATGAACGTCTACGACAGCGGCCGCATGGCCGACGTCCTGGCGCCGCTCGGCTACGAGCCGGCCGATGCGCCGGACGGCGCCGACATGGTCATCCTCAACACCTGCCACATCAGGGAGAAGGCCGCGGAGAAGGTCTATTCCGAGCTCGGCCGCCTGCGCCTGCAGCAGCAGGAGAAGGAGGCGGAGGGCGGGCGCATGATCATCGCCGTCGCCGGCTGCGTCGCCCAGGCCGAGGGGGCCGAGATCATGGCGCGCGCCCCCCACGTCGACATGG
>DASPKT010000082.1:0-4595 GCA_035627915.1 Azospirillaceae bacterium | reverse complement strand
TCGCGCCCACCGTGTCCGCCGTCCGCTGCGGGGGCATGGCGGACTGCCAGCTACCCGCCGCATGGATTTGCGCCGCCGTGCCCGTGGTCAGGGACGGCGTGGCCGACACGGTGATGACCTCAGCCCAGGCGGAGTTGCTGCCGCTGATGTTGTGGCAGATCAGCAGGCGGTTCGAGGTGCCCGGCACCCGGCAACCGCAGCGAGGGCTGATGGCGGTGTTGCCATCAGACAGGGCAGTGCCTGTGGTCTCCCTGGCGAGCGTCACCCCGCTGCCGGTGCCGGAGATGGCGACCCCGAAGGCCCAACGGGTGTTGTCGGATACCTTGGCTGCATGAACAAAGCCGCTGGTCCCGCAGAACCAGAAGTTGTCGCTGGTGCCGTGGCTGTAGTAGGTGCTGCCGAAATTGGTCCACGTAGTCCAGGCCGACACGTTGACTGTGACGCCACTGGTCCCGATGAAGACTCCGGCGGTATAGAAGTTCGTGCTGTCCCAATAGAACACCACCCTATACGGATCGGCCAACGCCATGTCCGGCCCGTAATCGGTGCTACTGAAAGTGTTCGGGTTGGTGAAGTAGCGGTTGACGGTGCCACCGGAGCCGATGGCGGTTTCGGTACCGACGTTGATCGTCGAGCCCGATACCTCGATAAGCTGTATGGTCCAATCCGTGTTACCGGCGTTCGGGCTGAAGAGCGACACCCGGTACCCGCTCGTGCATTTGTTGTAGTGGGTGTTGACAGAGAAGGTGCTGCGGGTCCGGATCACCGACACCGATCCGAAGGAGATGGTACGCCCGCTGCGGGTGATGAGGCGGGCCACCGTGTAGCCGTCGCTGGGACGTTCGTAAATCCATAGGAGTTGGTTCGTGCCGGCGGCATAGAAGCGCGCTTTGCTGCTGTGGACCGTGGTGTCCGCCGGCAGCGCCGTCCGGTACACGGTCGCCGCCGCGCTGCACTCGCCCAGGAACAGCCAGGTCCCGGCCGCGGTGGCGTTGTCCAGCAGCAGCGCCTCCACCGACTGGCCCGGCATCAGGCCGATCTGGAACGTGCCGGCATGGTCCACCACGCCGGCCTCGTCGGTGCCGGTGTTGACCAGGGTGAAGAGGCCGGTGCCCTCCGGCAGGGTGCGGGCGTCCGGCAGGGTCACCAGCACGGGGCTGGTCACGGGGGCAAGGCGCTGGAGGCGCGGGCTGGCGGCGGTCAGGGTGACCGAGGTGGCGGCACCCTGGTCGGCGGCGCCGCCGGCCGGGCTCGCCACGTCCAGCACGATGTTGAGCGCCGTGCCGTCGCTCTGGACGATCAGCACGCCGCCCCCGCCCAGTGTCCGGGTACCGGCGCCCAGGGCCACCGTGGGCGCGCCGCCGCCGCTGTTGCGCACGATCACCGACCAGTCGACGCCAAGCTGCGCCGGCGTCTGCGTGGTGATGGCCGGCGAGCCGCCGGTCACGTCGATCAGGCAGGCGTTGTGCGCCGCCGTCAGCTGCAGGTCGGCCGTCACCGCGATCCGCGGCAGGCCCGTCGTGATGGCCGGGCTCATGTCGGGGCCGGTGCCGGTGATCTGCCAGTCCGCCGGCGTGCCGGCCCCGTTGGCGCGCTGCACCTCCACCGTGACGGTCAGCGCGGCCGCGTCCAGTACGGTAACCGGGCCCCACACCCAGCGCCCGCTGCCGTCGCGCGCCGTGGCCTTCAGCCACTGGCCCAGCGCGAAGGGCCGCCAGCCCGCCACCGTGAAGGTGCGCGCCCCCATGCCGACCGCCACGGGCGTGGCCGAGGTGGTGTTGAGGGTGCTGGCGAGGTTCACCAGCGCCCGGTCCAGGGCGCCGCCCACGTCGGGCAGCACGCGCCAGCTGTCCCAGGTGCCGGCGCCGGTGACGACCTCCGCCTGGAAGGACAGGGCGCCCGTCGCCGGGTCGTAGGCCGCCACCTTGCCGGACAGGGAGTTGCCCGGGTCCTCGGTGTGGACGAAGCGCAGCGGCTCGCCCGCCACGTAGGGGCGCTGCTTCGTGACCGTGACCGACTTCAGGCCGGTGGAGACGGCGACCGGCTGGGTGCAGCGCGCCGACCAGCCGCCGGCGACGTGCAGCACGGTGTTCTGCATGACCTCCGGCAGCTTGGCGAACCAGCCGGTGTTGATGAAGTCGGACAGGCTGTAGGGGACCTCGTTCAGGTCCGTTATGAAATCACTGCTGCTCCACCACGCGGTCGATGCGGCCCAGCGTGTCGCGGAAGCCCTCCATCGCCTCGTCGGTGGCCTTGAGGTCGCCGCGCAGCCCCTCGATGCGCAGCACCAGGTCCTGGAGCTGCTGGGCCGTCGGCAGGTGGCGGGCCACCGTCTCCAGCACCAGCACGCGGTCGGCCAGCGAGGCGCGCTCCGCCGCCTCCGCCGCCAGCCCCTCGCGCGAGGCGAAGAGCTGGCCCAGCGACCAGCGCCACCAGACCAGGACCGGCACCGCCAGCCCATTCGCCGCGGCGCCGGCGGCGGCCAGCCAGGGCAGCAGGTCGGCGAGGGTGAGGGCGTCGGCCCCCGGCAGGGGGGCGCTCATGCGCCGGCTTCCGGCGACGGGCGGGGAACGGGACGGGGATCGGGGTGGGGAACGGGGTGCGCCATGGGTGGGATCTCCGGCGGCTGCGGGCGGGGTGGCCAGGGTGCCGGGCGGCCGGCATGCGGGACGCCCGTGGATGGACAGTGTCGGCGGGAGGGCCGAGTCTCGCTCAGGGGGCCGCGCCGCCCCCCGGAACGGGGCCGGCCTGCGGGGCCTTGCCTGCGTGCGGGGCCGTGCCGGCATGCGGGACCGCCCCGGCGCAAGACACGGGCCCGGCGGAAGCGGCCGGCCCGCCGCAAGGCGCCGTCCCCGCGGTGTAGCGGCGGGCGGTGCTGAGGGCGATGCCGGTGCGGGCGGCGATCTCCCGCAGGGGCAGGCCGCGCGCCTTCAGCCGCCGCGCCTCCAGCAGGGCCAGGTAGCCGCGCGCCGCCGGCACCTCGACGGTGGCGTCGCCGAACAGCCGGTCGCGCAGCAGGGCGTAGGTCTCCTCCCCCAGCAGGGCCACCAGCGCGTTGCCGGCGCGCGGCCGGCGGGCGAAGCGCACGCGCCCGCCGCCGAAGCCGCGGGCGAGCGCCAGGGCCGCCCCCTCCCCCGCCAGCGCCGCGACGGCGGCCAGCGTCTCCGGCAGGATCGGCAGGCTGTCGCGGCGCCGCAGCCGCTCCACCGCGTCGTCGGGGCGCCGCCGGGCGGGCCGGGCGTCGGAGCCCCGCGCGGCGGGACGGGTCCCGGGATTGCGCGGGCCGGAATTGCGCGTGTCGGGATTGCGGGGATCGGGGGTGTGCGCGCCGGGGATGAGCGTGGGGGAACGCGCCGGTTCCCCCCGCGCCGCCGGCAGGCGGGCATGGGGCTTCAGGGTCGGGGCGGCAGGGGCCGGGCAAGCCTCGGGCGTGCCCGGGCGACGGGTCGCTGTCGGGGTCATGGGTCGTCCAGATCGGTTGCGGGTCCGATCCGCGCTTGTGCCGGCCGGCTGGCTGCGGATGGACGCATCATACCCCATCCCGGCCGGAAGCCAAAATCTGGGCGTGAGAATCCATCGCCGGACCGCACCCTGTACGGGAGGCTGCCCGGTTATTCCGTGTGCAACCCGCCTTGACATGGATCAGGGCCGGCACTGTGCGGCGGGCGCATGGTTGCGCCATGGACCAGACCACGCCCCTGCCCCGCCGGGGGCTGCCGACGCAGCCCCTGTTCGACCCGCAACCCCCTGGACTGCCTTACCTTCCCGATGACGATGGCATCGCCTTCCTGGGCCTGGTGATGGCCAAGCGGGCCCTGGTCCGGGTCCTGATGGGCGACGACCGCGGCGCGCATGTCCTTGTCGCCGCACACATATGAGCGGTACCGGCTAGACCGATCGGGTGATGTCGCGGGTGACCTTGGCGAAGCCGACCAGCGCGCCCGTCTCGTCGCGGATGGGGTCGAGGACGACGTGCGCCCAGAAGCGGGTGCCGTCCTTGCGGACGCGCCAGCCCTCCGTCTCGAACTTGCCTTCCGCCAACGCCGTGGCCAGCGCCCGCTTCGGCAGCCCGGACTGCCGGTCGGGCTCGGTGAAGAAGCAGGAGAAGTGGCGGCCGAGGATCTCGTCGCGCGTGTATCCCTTGAAGCGCTGGGCGCCGGAGTTCCAGCTGACGACGACCCCCTCGGGGTCCAGCATGTAGATGGCGTAGTCCCGGACGCTGTCGACCAGCAGTTGGAATCGCCGGTCTACGGCGACCGGCTCGGTGCCGGCACCGGCGGTGGGGATATCGACCACGAGACTTCTCCGAGACGTACCGGGACGTGCTGCGGGGATAATCGGGCGGTGGGTCCCCCGGGGTCAATCACCCGATCGGTCTAGCCGGTGCCGCTCATATGTGTGCGGCGACAAGGACATGCGCGCCGCGGTCGTCGCCCATCAGGGCCCGGACCAGGGCCCGCTTGGCCATCACCAGGCCCAGGAAGGCGATGCCGTCGTCATCGGGAAGGTAAGGCAGTCCAGGGGGTTGCGGGTCGAACAGGGGCTGCGTCGGCAGCCCCCGGCGGGGCAGGGGCGTGGTCTGGTCCATGGCGCAA
>DASPKT010000081.1:0-4367 GCA_035627915.1 Azospirillaceae bacterium | reverse complement strand
ACCGTTCGGTGGTGTCCACGACCGTGTCGGCCAGGCCGCCCACCCGCGTCACCAGCGGCAGCGTGCCGTAGCGCAGCGCGTACATCTGGGTCAGGCCGCAGGGCTCGAACCGGGACGGCACCATCAGCACGTCGGCGCCGGCCTGGAGCCGGTGCGACAGCGCCTCGTCGTAGGCGAGCCGCAGGCCCACGGTGCCGGCATAGGTCTGCGCCGCGCGCGTCAGCGCCGCCTCGATCTCCTTCGACCCGGTGCCCAGCACCGCCAGCTGCCCGCCCAGATGGACCAGCCGCGGCAGCGCCTCCGCCACGAGGTCGATGCCCTTCTGGTCGGTCAGCCGGCTGACCACGGCGAACAGCGGCGCGTCCGGCCGCCGCTCCAGCCCGAAGGCGTCCTGGAGGTCGGCCTTGCAGGCGTCCTTGCCAGAGAGGTCGCCGGCGCCGTAGCGGGCGGCGATCAGGGGATCGTGGACCGGGTCCCAGAGCCGGTAGTCCACCCCGTTCAGGATGCCCGACAAGTCCGCCGCGCGGGTGCGCAGCAGCCCGTCCAGCCCGAAGCCGAACTCCGGCCCCTGGATCTCCGCGGCGTAGGTGGGGCTGACGGTGGTCAGCCGGTCCGAATAGAACAGCCCCGCCTTCAGGAAGCCGATCTGGTTGTGGAACTCCAGCCCGTGCATGGAGAAGCTCTCCTGCGGGAGCTGGAGCTCGTCCATCAGCGTGGTGGGGTAGAGCCCCTGGAAGGCCAGGTTGTGGATGGTGGTGACCGTGGCGGGGCGCGGCCGGCCGGAGAAGACCAGGTAGGCGGGGACCAGGCCGGCCTGCCAGTCGTGCCCGTGCACCACGTCGGGCCACCAGCCGGCGCCGTCGCCGTGCCCGGCCATCAGCGCCGCCACCTTGCCCAGCGCCGCGAAGCGCGCCGCGTTGTCGGCCCAGTCGCGGCCCGAGGCGTCCAGGTAGGGGTTGCCGGCGCGGGCGTAGAGGGTGGGGGCGTCGACCAGGTACGCCGGCACCCCCTCCGCCGTCCGCGCCGCCAGCAGCCGGCCGGGCGAGGCCTCGTCCAGGCCCGGCAGGCGCGGCAGCGACCAGACGGTTCGCTCCACCGTCATCGCGTCGAGGAAGGCGGGGTAGGCCGGCATCAGCAGGCGGACGTCCGCCCCGATCGCCCGCAGCGCCACCGGCAGGGCGGCGCTGACGTCGCCCAGCCCGCCCGTCTTGACGTAGGGGTAGCACTCCGACGTGACGAAGAGGACGCGCATCCGGATGTGCCGCCCTCAGCCGCCCAGCCGCGAGAGCATGTCGCGGGTGATGAGGGTGACGCCGTTCTCCGTCCGGTGGAAGCGGCGCGCGTCCTCCTCGGGGTTCTCGCCCACGACCAGGTTCTCCGGCAGCTTGCAGCCGCGGTCCACCACCACCTTGGTCAGCCGCGTGTTGCGCCCGACCTCCACCTCCGGCAGGACCACCGCGTCGGTCAGCGAGCTGTAGGAGTGCACCCGCACGCTGTTGAACAGCAGGGAGCGGCGCACCGTGGAGCCCGACAGGATGCAGCCCGCCGACACCATGCTGTCCACCGCCATGCCGCGCCGGTTGTCGTCGTCGAAGACGAACTTCGCCGGCGGCAGCTGCTCCTGATAGGTGAAGATCGGCCAGTTGCGGTCGTACAGGTCCAGCGACGGCGACACCTGGCAGAGGTCCAGGTTGGCCTCCCAGTAGGCGTCCACGGTGCCGACGTCGCGCCAGTAGGGCTCGGAGCCGGGGGCGCGGTTGTAGACGCAGCTGTCGGCGAAATGGTGCGCCACCACCCGGGCGCGCGGCACCAGGTAGGGGATCAGGTCCTTGCCGAAGTCGCGGGAGGAGGCGGGGTCGCGGGCGTCGCGCTCCAGCTGCTCGTACAGGAACTGGGCGTTGAAGATGTAGACGCCCATGCTGGCCAGCGCCACGTCGGGGCGGCCCGGCATGGCCGGCGGGTCGGCCGGCTTCTCCAGGAAGCTGATGACCCGGTCCTCGGCGTCCACGTGCATGACGCCGAAGCCGGTCGCCTGCATGCGCGGCACCTCGATGCAGGCGACCGTCACGTCCGCGCCGGTGCGGATGTGGGACGCCAGCATGTTCGCGTAGTCCATTTTGTAGATGTGGTCGCCGGCCAGGATCAGCACCCACTCGGCCCGGTGGCTGCGCAGGATGTCCAGGTTCTGGTACACGGCGTCGGCGGTGCCCTGGTACCAGCTGGTCTCGTCGATGCGCTGCTGCGCCGGCAGCATGTCGATGAACTCGCCGATCTCGCCGCGCAGGAAGGCCCAGCCGCGCTGCAGGTGGCGCAGCAGAGAGTGCGACTTGTACTGGGTCACGACCGAGATGCGCCGGAAGCCCGAGTTGATGCAGTTGGAGAGGGCGAAGTCGACGATCCGGAACTTGCCGCCGAAATGCACGGCCGGCTTGGCGCGCCGGTCGGTCAGCTGCTTCAGGCGGCTGCCGCGGCCGCCGGCCAGCACGAGCGCTATGGCGTGGCGGGTGGCCTGCCGGAGTTCCTGGTCCAGGCGCGGTTCCGGTTGAAAGTTCGGCACTTCTGTCCTCCCGGGCAGACGGATGATCGACGGTGCCACATTTGCCACGCTTCGACCATGCGAAGCTTAGCCCAAGCGGCAGGCGGCCCCGTCACGGGCGGCTTACCCCGGCCGGGCAGGGGTTCCCGCGGTGCGGAACCGCTGCCCAAAATGCGGGCACGGCCCCCGGAGGGCGGGGAAGCGGGCCCCCGGCGAGACCCGGCTGCCGGTCAAGTCATTGGAATAAATGCAAAACACCCTCTCCGGAGGAGAAATTTTCTGCACAAATCCTGTGCAGAACCGTCCCGAATCGACCCCACGCGGCCTCCCGGGGCGGGTCACCCCGGCCGGGTGCCGCTCCCCGGAAGCGCGGAATCCCGCGCTGCACAAAAACGGCACGGTCCTTGAAAGGAGGGTCGGCGGCGCGCGTGCGGAGGCCGACCGGCCCCGTGCCCTGCAAGAATGGGGAGCCACATGAACCGTCTTACCGCCTTCCTCGCCACGGCATCCCTGGGCCTCATGCCGGTTGCGGCCTTCGCCCAGGACGCCCCTCCCCCCACGATCAATTCGGGCGACACCGCCTGGATGCTGACCTCGGCCGTGCTGGTCCTCTTGATGACCATCCCGGGGCTGGCGCTCTTCTACGGGGGCATGGTCCGCAAGTTCAACGTGCTGGCGATGGTGATGCAGAGCTTCGCCATCACCTGCCTGATCGGGGTCCTGTGGACCGTCATCGGCTACAGCCTGGCCTTCACCGAGGGCACCCCTTACGTCGGCGGCCTCGACCGCGTGCTGATGGCCGGCGTCACGCTGGACAGCCTCACGGGCACCATCCCCGAGACGGTGTTCATGGTCTTCCAGATGACCTTCGCCATCATCACGCCGGCCCTCATCACCGGCGCCTTCGCCGACCGCATGAAGTTCTCGGCCCTGCTGGTCTTCTCCGCCCTGTGGTCGCTGATCGTCTACGCCCCGGTCTGCCACTGGGTGTGGGGCCCCGGCGGGTTCCTGCTGGGCGACGGGGTGCTGGACTTCGCCGGCGGCACGGTGGTGCACATCAACGCCGGCATCGCCGGCCTGGTGGCCGCCGTCGTCATCGGCAAGCGCAAGGGCTATCCCAACGGCGACTTCACCCCGCACAACCTGGTGCTGAGCCTGATCGGCGCCTCGCTGCTGTGGGTGGGCTGGTTCGGCTTCAACGCCGGCTCCGCGGCGGCCGCCAACGGCCGCGCCGGCATGGCCATGCTGGTCACCATGGTGGCCGCCTCGGCCGCCGCGCTGTCCTGGCTGTTCGTGGAGTGGGGCGCCAAGGGCAAGCCCTCGGTCCTCGGCATCATCTCCGGCGCCGTCGCCGGCCTGGTCGCCATCACCCCCGCCTCCGGCTACGTCGACGCCACCGGGGCGCTGGTCATCGGCGCTGTCGCCGGTGCCGTGTGCTACGTCGGCGCCACCAGCCTGAAGCGGGCGCTCGGCTACGACGACAGCCTGGACGCCTTCGGCGTGCACGGGGTCGGCGGCATCGTCGGCGCCGTCCTGACCGGCGTCTTCGCCCGCGAGTCCATCGGCGGCACCGCCGGCCTGATCGAGGGCAACGCCGGCCAGGTTCTCACCCAGGTCTGGGGCATCGTCGCCACCGTGGCCTGGAGCGCCGTCGCCACCTTCGTGATCCTGAAGGTGGTGGACCTCGTCGTCGGCCTGCGGGTGGACGAGGAGGTGGAGCGCGACGGGCTGGACATCGCCATGCACGGCGAGGCCGTCCACTGACGCCACGCCACGCCACGCCCCGCCGGGGCAGGGCAAAGCACCGCCGCCGGAGCGATCCGGCGGCGGT
>DASPKT010000080.1:0-14981 GCA_035627915.1 Azospirillaceae bacterium | reverse complement strand
GTTGGCCAGGATGTCGTCGGCGCGCTCGGCCCGGCGGGCGCGCTCCGGCGACAGGCGCACGATGGAGAAGTCCGACGTGCCGCCGCCGATGTCGGCGATCAGCGCCACCTCCTCCGCCGCGATCTGGCTCTCGTAGTGCAGCGCCGCGGCGATCGGCTCGTACTGGAAGGAGACGTGGCGGAAGCCGCAGCCGCGCGCGATCTCCTCCAGCGCCGCCTGGGCGCGGGCGTCGGCGGCCGGGTTGCCGTCGACGAAGTGCACGGGGCGGCCGTGCACGACGGCGTCGATGGGCCGGCCCGCCGCTGCTTCCGCCTTGGCCTTGAGGTGGCGGACCACCAGCGCGATGACCTCGCGGAAGCCGATGCGGCGGGTCAGCAGCAGCGTGTCCTCGTCGATCAGCCCGGTGCCCAGCACCGACTTCAGGGAGCGCATCAGCCGCCCCTCGGTGCCGGACACGTAGGCGGCCATGGCGGCGCGGCCGAAGCGGGGGGCGGTCGCCTGCTCGAAGTCGAAGAAGATGGCGCTGGGCAGGGTCGGCTGGCCGTCCTCCAGCGGCGCCAGGTCCAGCCGGTTGCCGGCGGCGATGCCGATGGTGGAGTTGGACGTGCCGAAGTCGAGGCCGCAGAAGGTCATGGCGCGCGCTTCCGTTTCAGGAGGACGTAGAGCGCGCCGGCGCCCCCGTGGTGGAGCTGTGCCTGGCGGACGGCCAGGACGTAGGGCCGCATGGGCGCCTCCGCCAGCCAGCGCGGGACGGCGCTTCTAAGCACTCCGCGGTTGCCCGTCAAGTCGTCCTTGCCCTTGCCGGTGATGACCAGCAGCACCCGCCGCCCCTCCCGGTGGGCGCGGGCCACGTAGGCGGAGAGCGCGTCGTGCGCCTCCCCCTGGGTCATGCCGTGCAGGTCGAGGCGCCCGTCGATCTCCATCCGGCCGCGCCGCAGCCGCTCGTCGGTGCGGCGGTCCAGCCCGGCCTTGTCGCCGACGACCAGCGGCGGCAGGGCGGGCCGGGGCGGCCTCGGCAGGGCGGGCGGCAGGGCGGGCGGCGGTGCGGGCGCAAGCACGGCCGGCGCGGCCGCGGCCGGCGGCGCTTCCGGTGCGGGCGCGGGGGTGGCAGCCTTGGGCTGGCGGCGGCCGCGGCCGAGCGGGCGCGCGTCCCGCATCGCCTCCCGCCACAGCCGCAGCTCCTCCTCCGAGGGGGTGCGGCGGCGCTCAGCCATCCTGGGCGGCCTCTCCGACCAGCAGGATGTGCAGCCGGCCGGGGCCGTGGGCGTGCAGCAGGATGGTCTGCTCGATGTCGCCGGTGCGCGACGGGCCGGTGATGAGGCCGGCGGTGCGCGGCATCGGCCCGGCCCGGCGCAGCATCTCCCACGCCTCCTCGTAGCTGCCCACGACCCGGTCGGCGTGCAGCACGACGATGTGGACGCCGGGCAGGAAGTTCAGCGCCGTCGGGGACCCCGGGCCGGAGACGGCCAGCAGGGTTCCCGTCTCCGCCACCCCGGCCAGGGCGGCGGTGACTGATACCGCGTCGTCCGGCTGCGCGCCGCCGAAGCCGACCTCCAGCGTCGGCCGCCGGTCCCAGGGCAGGGATGACAGCTCCGCGTCCGGGGCCACCCGCACCCGGGCCGGCAGGTTGTGCGCGGCCAGGTAGTCGGCGACCGCGTGCGGCACGCGGGACGGGGCCGCCACCCGCTCCACCGTGGCGCCCACCGCCTGGGCCATCTCCAGGAACAGCTCGGCCCGGCGGGCGGGGGGAAGCTGGCCGCGGGCGGGGATGGGGCCGCGCGGGCGCTCGGCCAGGCGCCGCGCCACCGCCTCGGCCCGCCCGTCGCCGTCCGTGCCGTGCAGGGCGCGGCGCAGGCCGGACAGGATCTGGCTGCGGGCGTCCTCAGCCACGGCCGCGCTCCCGCTGCCAGCGCGCCTGGAAGGTCTCCCCCTCGGGGGCCGGGAAGTCGCGCGACCCGGTCCAGCCGCCGGCCAGCGGCAGCGTCCGGAACCGGCCCCTGGCCCCGCCCAGCAGCGCCAGCAGCCGCATGCCGACCCGCGCGCCGAGGCGGTACAGGCCCGGGCGGCGCGCGAAGAAGGCCCACAGGCGCAGGCCGCGGCGGAAGCCGGCGGGGCCGATGCGGCCCTCGAACTCCTTCTCCCGCCAGTGGCGCATCATCTTGGGCAGCGGGATCTTCACCGGGCAGACGCTCTCGCACCGCCCGCAGAAGGTGGAGGCGTTGGGCAGGTGGCGCGCCTCCTCCACCCCCAGCAGCGCCGGGTCCAGCACGGCGCCGATGGGCCCCGGATAGACCCAGCCGTAGGCGTGCCCGCCGACCGAGGCGTAGACCGGGCAGTGGTTCATGCAGGCGCCGCAGCGGATGCAGCGCAGCACCTCCTGGAACTCGGTCCCGACCAGGGCGGAGCGGCCGTTGTCCAGCAGCACGACGTGGAACGCCTCGGGCCCGTCGGGGTCGCCCGGGCGCTTCGGCCCGGTGGAGAAGGTGGTGTAGGCGCTGAACTCCTGCCCGGTGGCGGAGCGGGCCAGCAGGCGCAGCAGCAGGGAGGCGTCCTCCAGCGTCGGCACCACCTTCTCGATGCCGGTGAGCACGATGTGGACCCGCGGCAGGATCTGCGTCAGGTCGCCGTTGCCCTCGTTGGTGACGATGACGGTGCTGCCGGTCTCCGCCACCAGGAAGTTCGCACCCGTTATCCCGACCTCGGCCTGCAGGAACTTCCCCCGCAGCACCGTCCGCGCCTCGGCGATCAGGGAGGCGGGATCGTCCAGGTCGCGCGCCGGGTCCAGCGACGCGTGAGCGCGCCGGAACTCGTCCGCCACCTGCGCCTTCGACAGGTGCAGGGCAGGGGCGATGATGTGGCTTGGCGGCTCATTGCGCAGCTGGATGATGTATTCGCCGAGGTCGGTCTCCACCACCTCCATCCCGGCCGCCTCCAGGGCGCCGTTCAGGCCGATCTCCTCCGCCACCATCGACTTGCCCTTGGTGACGGTGCGGGCGCCGGCCTCGCTGGCGATGCGGGTGACGATCTCGCGCGCCTCCGCCGCGGTGCGGGCCCAGTGGACATGGCCGCCGGCGGCCCGCACCTCGGCCTCGAACCGCTCGAGATACAGGTCCAGATGCGCCAGGACGTGGTCCTTCAGCGCCGCCCCGGCGTCGCGCAGCGCCTCGAACTCCGGCAGGGCGGCGACGGCGCGGGCGCGGCGCTCGGGAAAGCCGGTGCGGAACTTGGCGAGCGCCGCGCGCAGCTGCGGGTCGCCCAGTGCGGCGCGGGCGTTCTCGGGGAAGGCGTGCGCGGTCGGCCTCATCGCCGCCCCTCCCCGATGCCCGGGCCGTCGGCCATTCCCGCCAGCACCTCCGCCACGTGGCGTACCCGGACCCTGGAGCCGCGGCGCTGAAGCCGTCCGGCGATGTTCATCAGGCAGCCCAGATCGCCCGCCAGCAGCGTGCCGGCGCCGGCCGCCTCCACCGCGGCGGCCTTGTCCTCCACCATCTTGCCGGAGATGTCGGGGTACTTGACGCAGAAGGTGCCGCCGAAGCCGCAGCACACCTCCGCGTCGGGCAGCTCGCGCAGCTCCAGCCCGCGCACGGCGGAGAGCAGCCGGCGCGGCTGCGCCTTCACCCCCAGCTCCCGCAGGCCGGAGCAGCCGTCATGGTAGGTGACGGCGCCCTCGAACGCGGCCTCGACCCCGGTGACGCCCAGCACGTCGGTCAGGAAGGAGACCAGCTCGTGCGTGCGGCGGGCCAGGCGGTGGGCGCGCGGCGCCCACTCCGCATCGTCCCGCAGCAGCTCCGGATAGTGCAGCCGGATCATCCCGGCGCAGGAGCCGCTGGGCGCCACCACGTAGTCGAACCCCTCGAACGCCGCGATCGCCTGCCGGGCCAGGGCCGCCGTGTCGGCGCGGTCGCCGGAGTTCCAGGCGGGCTGGCCGCAGCAGGTCTGCGCCGGCACCTCCACCGTGCAGCCCGCCCGCTCCAGCAGGGACGCGGCGGCGAAGCCGACGGAGGGGCGGAACAGGTCCACCAAGCAGGTCGCGAACAGCCCGACGCGCGGCCCGGCCCCGCTTTCCGGCTTCGCGCCCTCATGCCCAGCGTCCTTCTGCCCCGCAACGGATGCCATGCACCTCTCCATCGGCGGCCGGAGCGGCGCCCTCCCTAGAGAATAGGTGCCGGGCGGGCCAGCGGCAACGCGGCGCGTGCGCCCGGCTCCCATGCGCGGGGCCGGCGCATTCCCACCGGAGGCTCCGGCCCGGGATTGCGGCGGCGGGCCGGGACGGGCACACTGCACCCTTCCCGGTTGCAAGGACTGTCATGCTGCTCTCGACGCTCGATCATCTCCCCTCCCACCGCATCGTCCGGCACCTCGGCCTGGTGCAGGGCAGCACCGTCCGGTCCAAGCATCTCGGCCGCGACCTGATGGCCGGGCTGAAGACCCTGGTCGGCGGGGAGCTCAGGGGCTACACGGAGCTGCTGGAGGACGCCCGGCGCGAGGCGCTGCAGCGGCTCTCCGACGCCGCCGCCGCCCAGGGGGCCAACGCCGTGCTGGGCCTGCGCTTCGGCTCCGCCTCCATCGCCACGGGTGCCGCGGAGATCCTGGCCTACGGAACCGCCGTCGTGGCGGAGCCGCTGGACGCCGGCAGCCCCACGCCGTGAGCCGCGTCGCCGACCTGCTCGCCTGGACCTGGCCCGCGAGCCTGGGCGGGATCCTGGGACCCGCCACGGCCGCGGTGCTGGCGGCGCTCCCCTTCGTGGCGGCCGGCGTGCTGGTGGAGCGCCGGCACTACCGGCGGCTGGAGGAGGGGGCGGCCCGGCTGGGCCATGTCCGCCTGCACGCGGCCCCGGGCCCGCTGCCGGAGGGCGTGCCCACCCGGTTCGTGGAGGCCTGCGTCTGCCTGGCGCCGTCGCCCCTGGGACGCCTCTCCGTGCTGGTGCGGCGCATTATCGGCGGCCGGGTCGACCTGCTGCACCGGACCAAGGACCGCGCGATCCGGGAGGCGCTGCTGCGGCTGCGGGAGCGGGCGGCGGCGGAGGGCGCCTCCGCGGTCGTCGGGGTGAGGGTGGCCGGCGTCCCCCTGGGCCGCCGCGACTCGGTCTCCATCGTGGCGCACGGCACCGCCGTGGTCGGCGGCTTGGGCCCGGAGGGGCTGGCGCCCCTGGTGGAGGACGCCCGCTTCCTGGACGCCGCCGGCTCCCCGCCCCCGCGCGGCGGCGCGCAGCTGGTGCTCCTGGCGGCGGGGACGCTGGCGGCGCTGGCGCTGGCGACCGCGGTCGAAGGGCTGGTGGGGCCGAGCTTCCCGGGGCTCGACGAGCATCTCGATCACTGGTTCCGGCTGCCCTGACGCATCCGCGGGCCGGCCGGAGGCGCTGTCCGCCCCGACATCCGGGCAGGGGCGGACGACACATTCGGCATGGCTCCGCCCCCTCCTCTGTGGTAGACACCGCCGCTTGAACCGGTCTCCCGTGGCCCCATCCAGCGGGCCCCGCACCCAGTCAGCGGTCAGCCGATGCATTTCCTTGAGTTTGAGAAGCCGATCGCCGAACTCGAAGGCAAGATCGAGGAACTCCGCCACCTGTCCGACGGCGGCGACCTCAACATCGCCGACGAGGTCCGCAAGCTGCAGGACAAGGTCGACAAGCTGCTGCGCTCGACCTACGCCAAACTGACCCCGGCGCAGAAGGTCCAGGTGGCGCGCCACCCCAACCGGCCGCACTGCCTGGACTACGTCAACGCGCTGATCACCGACTTCACGCCGCTGGCGGGCGACCGGCTGTTCGCCGAGGACCGCGCCGTCATCGGCGGGCTGGGCCGGTTCCGCGGCCGCTCCGTCGTCGTCATCGGCCAGGAGAAGGGCCACGACACCGAGAGCCGGGTCCGGCACAATTTCGGCATGGCGAAGCCCGAGGGCTACCGCAAGGCCCAGCGGCTGATGCAGATGGCCGACCGCTTCCACCTGCCGGTCATCTCGCTAGTCGACACCGCCGGCGCCTTCCCAGGCGTCAGCGCCGAGGAGCGCGGCCAGGCCGAGGCCATCGCCAAGTCGATCGAGACCTGCCTGCGCGTCCGCGTCCCCGTCATCTCCGCCGTCATCGGCGAGGGCGGGTCAGGCGGCGCCATCGCCATCGCCACGGCCGACCGCGTGCTGATGCTGGAGCACGCGATATACTCCGTCATCTCGCCGGAGGGCTGCGCCTCCATCCTGTGGCGCAGCGCCGCCAACGCCGCCGACGCGGCCACGGCGCTGCGCATCACGGCGCAGGACCTGAAGGATTTGGGCGTCATCGACCGCATCGTCATGGAGCCCATCGGCGGCGCCCACCGCCGCCGCGACGAGACGATCATGGCCCTCGGCAACGCCATCGAGGACGCGCTGGACGGCCTGCGCGGCCAGGACGGCGGTACGCTGAAGGCCAACCGCCGGCAGAAGTTCCTGGACATGGGGCAGAAGGGCCTGGGCTGAGGGCCGGTTCCTCCGCTCCGGGAGCCGGAGAGCTTCGCGGGGCTGGCTCCTCTCTTTTTCCGCCGTCATTCCGGCGAAAGCCGGAATCCAGGGCCGTTCGCCGCAATAGCTGGGGCCCTGGACCCCGGCTTCCGCCGGGGTGACGGTCATTTGGTGAACGTCGCGGTCGTGAAACTCCCTCTCAGCCTCGCCCGGACGCCTGTCGCATTCCGCTGACGCTGCATGCGACCTACGCCTGGGCCGGTAGGTCGCATGGAGCCGAAGGCGCAATGCGACACGCCGCACCCGGCCCCGCCCTCACCCCCGCCGCGGCTCGCGCACCGGCAGCAGCAGCAGGAAGCCCGCGACGAACAGCACCAGCACCGTCGCCATGCCGGCGCGCTGGCTGTCGAAGGCGACGGTGGCGGCACCGTAGGCGAAGGGGCCGATCAGGCCCGCCATGCGGCCGGTCAGCGCGTAGAGCCCGAACATCTCCGTCTCCAGCCCCGGCGGCGCCAGGCGCGCCATCAGCGAGCGGCCGGCCGCCTGCGCCGGGCCGAAGAAGACGCCCAGCCCCATGCCGAAGACCAGCAGCCACTGCTGCTCGGCCGTGAAGTCCAGGGGCAGGCCGGGGGAGGGGGCCCAGGACCACCAGGGCGTGCCGACCAGCAGCATGGCGCCGCCGGTCGCCATCAGCCCGGCCAGGCTGATGAGGATGGTGGGCTTGGCGCCCTGCCGGTCGTCCATCCAGGCGAAGCCGGCGGCCCCCAGGCCGGAGGTCACGTTCAGCAGGATGGCGAAGGTGATGATCTGCGGCGTGCTCATGCCGAAGGCGGCGGCGGCGAAGATGCCGCCGAACTGCACCACCGTGTTGATCCCGTCGCGCCAGAGGGCGCTGGCGACCAGGAAGCGCACCGTGTCCGCCCGGTGGCGCACCTCCCTCAGGGTCGCCGCCAGGGTGGACAGCCCCTCCCGCACCGCGCGGCCGGCCGGCACGCCGGTGCCGGGCCGGTCGGGCGTCAGCAGGAACAGCGGCAGGGCGAACAGGGCGTACCAGACCGCCACCAGCAGGGCGGTCGCCCGGACGCCGCCCGACTGCTCCGCCGGGATCAGGCCGAACAGCGGCGCCTCGGTCTGGATCAGCAGGGTCAGGCAGAGCACCAGCGCGCCCAGGCCCCCGAAATAGCCCAGCCCCCAGCCCCAGCCGGACACCCGCCCGACATGGGAGGGCGGCGCCACGTCCGGCAGCATGGCGTTGTAGAAGACGCCCGCCAGCTCGAACGCCACGTTGGCGGCGGCCACGGCCAGCAGGGCCGGCAGCACCCAGCCCGGCTCGGGCTTGGCGTACCACAGCAGGGCGGTGAGGCCGACGCAGAGCAGGGTGAAGGCGGCCAGCCACGGCTTGCGCCGGCCGCCGCGGTCGGCGATGGCGCCCAGCACGGGGCTCAGCACGGCGACCAGGATGCCCGCGACGCCCAGCGCCTGCCCCCACATCTGCGTGCCCGTCGATTCGTCGGGCGCGATGCCCTTGGCGAAGTAGACGCTGAACACGAAGGTGCCGATGACCGTGTTGAAGGCGGACATGGCCCAGTCGTAGAGGCACCAGCCGGCGACCGCGCGCCGGCTCATGCCGCCCTGCCGGGCCGGTGCGGGCGGAGGCGCCGTCACGCCGCGGACCCTCAGGCCTTCGCCAGGACCTGGTGCACCTCGGCCGCCGTCGGCATGGCGGTGCCGGTGCCGACGCGGGTCACGGCGATGCTGGCCGCCAGGTTGGCGTAGCGCATGGCGATGGGCAGCGCGTCGCCGGCGGCCAGCCGGGCCGACAGCGCGCCGACGAAGCAGTCGCCGGCCCCCGTCGTGTCCACCGCCTTCACCTTGCGGCCGGGCACCAGCACCTGGTCCTCCGCGGTGACGGCCAGCGCGCCGCGCACGCCCAGCGTGGCGATGACGGTCTGGCCGGGGCGCTTCATCAGCGTGCGGGCGGCCTTGGCGACGGCGTCGGCCGGGGCGTCGCCCGGCACCTCTGTCCCGGCGAAGTGGCCCAGCTCCGTCTCGTTGACGACCAGGATGTCGGTGTCCTCCCACAGCGAGGGGGGCGCGTCGTCCAGCGCCGGGGCGGCGTTCAGGATGGTGCGGGCGCCCGCCTCCCGGCCGCGGCGGAAGAAGGCGGCGATGGTGGGGCGCGGGATCTCGAACTGGCTGACCAGCACGTCGCCGGCGGCGACGGAGACCTGGGACAGGTCGGCCTCGCACAGCTCGGCGTTGGCGGCGGGGATGACGACGATCTGGTTCTCCGCCGAGGCGTCGACCAGGACGATGGCGTTGGCCGTCGGCTGGGCGGCGGAGCGGACCAGCCCGCCGGTGCCGATCCCCTTCTCCCGGAAGAAGTCGAAGATCTGGTCGCCGAACGTGTCGCGGCCGACGCGGCCGACGAAGGCGACCTCGACGCCCTGCAGGGCCGCCGCCACCGCCTGGTTCAGCCCCTTGCCGCCGGGGCAGAAGGTGACGGTCTCGCCGTTCACCGTCTCGCCCGGGCGCGGCGCCCGCTTCATGGTGGCGAGCACGTCCATGTTGATGCTGCCCGCGACGACGACCCTGGCCATGCGTTTCCCCTCAGATCCTTGTGGCGCGGCGCGGCTCAGCCGGCCGCCTTGCTGCTTTCCTGCCCGTTCGCCTCGAGTTCGTCCAGCAGCGCCTTGCGCGACAGCTTGCCGATCATGGTCTTGGGCAGCTCGTCCCGGAACTCCACCAGCTTCGGCATCTCGATGGGCGACAGCTTGTCCTGGAGGAAGCGCTTCAGCTCCTCCGCCGTCAGCTCCTGGCCGTGGGCGCGCTTAACGTAAGCCTTCACGGTCTGGCCGCGGTAGGGGTCGGGCACGCCCAGCACGATGCACTCCGCCACCGCGGGGTGCTGGTAGATCGCCTCCTCCACGTTGCGCGGGTAGACGTTGTAGCCGCCGGCCAGGATCATGTCCTTGATGCGGTCGACGATGAAGACGAAGCCGTCCGCGTCCATGGTGCCGACGTCGCCGGTGTGCAGCAGCCCGTCCGGGGTCAGCACCTTCGCCGTCTCGTCCGGGCGGTTCCAGTAGCCCTTCATCACCTGCGGGCCGACGACGCAGATCTCCCCGCGCCCGCCCTGCGGCACCGGGGTGGAGAGGTCGTCCAGGTCGACGATCTCGATCCGGGTGCCGGGCACGGGCAGGCCGATGGAGCCCGGCTTGCTGACGCCGCCCATCGGGTTCACCACCGCCACCGGCGACGTCTCCGACAGGCCGTAGCCCTCCACCAGGCTGCACCCGGTCACCCGCTCGAACGTCTCCTTCACGTCGACCGGCAGCGGCGCCCCGCCGGAGATGCAGAAGCGGATGGAGGAGAGGTCGTAGCGGTCCCGCTCCTTGTGGTTGTTGATGGCGGTGTAGATGGTGGGCACGGCCGGGAACAGGGTCGGCTTCTTGGCGTCGATGGTCTTCAGCACCTGCTCCAGCTCGAACCGGGGCAGCAGGATCATCTCGCCGCCCAGCCGGATCGTCAGGTTCATCACCCCGGTCATGGCGAAGACGTGGAACAGCGGCAGCACGCCCAGCATGCGCTCCTGCCCCGGCCGGGCCCCGGGGAACCAGGCGGCGGCCTGGGCGGTGTTGGCCGACAGGTTGGCATGGGTCAGCATGGCGCCCTTCGGCACGCCGGTCGTTCCGCCGGTGTACTGGAGGACCGCGACGTCTTCCCTGGGCTCGATTGTTACGGGATCGAAACGGCCGTCGTTGGCGGTGAGGTCGCGGAAGCGGACATGATGCGCGTCGTCGGGGATGCGCGCCAGCTCCCGCCCCTTCAGCAGCCTGAACA
The DNA here is from genome assembly GCA_035627915.1 of Azospirillaceae bacterium. GTDB lineage: Bacteria > Pseudomonadota > Alphaproteobacteria > Azospirillales > Azospirillaceae > DASPKT01. The sequence continues at coordinate 4,702 of DASPKT010000080.1, read as the reverse complement.
GCAGGCCCTTGGCGAAGGGCAGGGCGTCCCGCATGGGACAGACGACGATCCGCTTCAGCCGCGTGCGGCCCAGCATGGGCGCCAGCTTCGAATAGACCGCGGCCACGTCCAGGCAGAACATGGTCTCGACGCCGCTGTCCTCGATCTGCTTCACCAGCTCCTGCTCGGCGTAGAGCGGGTTGAAGTTCACCACCGTGGCGCCGGCCTTCAGGATGCCCTGATAGCCGAAGACGAAGTAGGGCGTGTTGGGCAGGAACAGCCCGACCGTGGCGCCCTTGGCGATACCCAGCCGCTGCAGCCCCTTGGCGACGCGGTCGGCGACGGCGCCCGTCTCGCGGTAGGACCAGCGGCGGCCCAGGAAGTCGATGCAAGGGCGGTCGGCGAAGCGGGCGACCGACTCGTCGAACAGGTCGGGCATGGGCCGCTCGGGGATCGGCATGTGCCAGTCGATGCCCGGCGGGTAGCTCTTCTCCCAGGGATGGCGCCCCCGTCCGGCCGTCTCGGTCATCCCGTTCCCTTCCCCGTTGGCGTTCCCCGCCGGGACGCGCCCCGCCTTGACGCACTTTGCCGGTTTTTTCCGGCAACCGACACGGTGCCCTGCTAGCGCCTTGCCGGCCAAGGGAAAAACCGGTGGCGCGGCGGCGCCCCTTTGCATAGTATTTGTCGAACGCCAGTACCGCCGCAAGCTGTGGCCGCCCAGGGGGCGCCGCCCCGGCCGGACGGCGCCAGAAGAGGGCCTCCGCCCGTGTCCCGTTACGATCCCTACGACAGCCCGTCCCTGGACCAGTCGCTGCCGGTCCGGGCGCACGTTAAATGGTTCAACACGACCAAGGGTTTCGGCTTCGTGTCCCCGGTGGACGGCACGCCCGACGCCTTCCTGCACATGTCCGTGGTCAGCCGCGCCGGCCTGCACGACGTCGCCGAGGGTGCGGAGATGCTGGTCACCATCGGCCCGGGGCCGAAGGGCCCGCAGGTGCTGCGGGTGCTGGAGGTGACCGGCGGCGGCGCCCCCCGCCCGCCGCGCCCGCCGCGCGACAATCCTCGCGACCGCGCCCAGGGCCCCACCACCGACCTGTCCGGCACGGTGAAGTGGTTCAAGACCGACAAGGGCTTCGGCTTCGTCGTGGCGGATGACGGCGGCAAGGACGTGTTCGTCCACAAGACCGTGCTGCGCCGCTGCAACCTGCCGGACGTGGAGACCGGCCAGCGCCTGCAGATGCGTGTGGTCGAGGCCGAGCGCGGGCGCGAGGCGGTCTGGGTGGACCTGCTCTAGCCGGGACGACGCGGCCCTGGCGGCGGGACGGCCGGATGCCCTAGAAGGATCGGCCCGTCCCGCGTTCCCGCCCGCGCGCCCATGACCGACCATTTCGACCTCACCGCCATCGCGCTCGTCACCAGCGTGGCCCTGCTCTGCGGCCTCGCTTTGTCGCGCCTGCGCCAGCCGGCCATCGTCGGCTACATCGTCGCCGGCGTGGTGCTGGGCCCGACCGGGTTCGGCCTGATCGAGAACGCCGACCAGGTACGCGTGCTGGCGGAGCTGGGCGTGCTGATGCTGCTGTTCCTGGTCGGGATGGAGCTCAGCGTCGCCGCCTTCCGCCAGGTCTACCGGGTGGCGGTGGGGGCCGTGCTGCTGCAGGTGGGCCTGTCGCTGCTGGTGACGCTGTCGGCCGGGGCGCTGCTGGACTGGCCGTGGCAGCGCTCCGTCCTGTTCGGCTTCATCGCGGCGCTGTCCGGCACCGCCGTCGCCATCAAGATGCTGGAGGAGATCGGCGAGCTGCGCTCCGCCATGGGGCGCGTCGTGGTCGGCGTGCTGATCGCCCAGGACCTGGCCTTCGTGCCGCTGCTGCTGCTGACCGACGCGCTGGGGCCGGGCGAGGTGCCGGGCATCGCCGTGGCGGCCAAGCTGGCGGCGGCGCTGGCGCTGCTGGGCGGGCTGGTCTGGTTCCTGGGGCGCACGCGGGAGGTTCGGGTGCCGCTGGAGGGCTGGTTCCGCCGCAACCCGGACGCGGTGCCGCTGGCGGCGCTGGCCTTCTGCTTCACGCTGGCGACGCTGACCGGCCTGCTGGGGCTGTCGCACGCCTTCGGCTCGTTCCTGGCCGGCTTCGTCATCGGCAACTCCACCGCCCGGCGGGCGGCGCTGCGCGCGACCCACCCGATCCAGTCGGTGCTGATGGTGGTGTTCTTCCTGTCGGTCGGGCTGCTGATCGACCTCGGCCACGTCTGGGACAACCTGGGCACGGTGCTGCTGTTCGTGCTGGTCGTGACGGTGGCCAAGACCGTCATCAACGTCGGCACCCTGCGGCTGGTGGGGGAGCCGTGGGAGCGGGCGTTCCCCGCCGGCGTCGTCATGGGCCAGCTGGGCGAGTTCTCCTTCGTGCTGGCGGCGGCCGGGCTGTCGCTGGCGGTGGTGGACGCCGACGGCTACCGGCTGGCGGTGGCGGTCATCGCGCTCAGCTGGCTGTTCAGCCCGCTGTGGCTGGTGTCGGCGCGGCGCTTCCAGGCGCTGGCGGCGGAGGGGATCACCAGCCTGCGCGCCACCCTGGCCCAGGTCTACCGGGGAGAGATCGCCGCCGCCGAGGCCGCCTGGCGCCTGGCCCGCGGGGCGGCGCGCCGGACGGCCGCGGCGCTGCGGCGGCGGATGCGGCGCCATGCAGGGGACACGCCCGCCGGGGATGCGCGTACCGGGAACCCGCCTGCCGCGGGCGGTACCGCCGGGGCCCCGCTTGCAAGCGAAACACCCGATCCCTAAAGTGCGGCCCGCCTTGCACAACCGGAACTCCGCCTTGCCAGCCACGATCCCGACGCGGCGCTTCTGGGCCGCCCTCGCGCTCGCCGTCGTCCTGCTGAAGCTGGCGGTGCTGCTGGCCGACCCTGGGGTCCGGCTCTTCCTCGGCGACTCCCAGGTCTACCTGGCGTCGGCGGTGACCGACTGGGTGCCGCCCGACCGGTCCTTCCTCTACGGCTGGCTGATCGCCGCCACCGCGGTCCCCGCGGGGTCGCTGGCGTTCCTGGTGTGGGTGCAGGCGGCGCTGACGGCCGGCACGGCGCTGCTGGCCGGTCTGGTGCTGGACCGGTACCTGGGCGCCGGGCGCGGGGTGGTGGCGGCCCTGGTCCTGCTGCTCGCGGCCGAGCCGCTGATGCTGTTCTACGAGCGCTACGTGATGACCGAGACGGCGGCGGCCGCGGCGGCCGCGGTCTACGTCGCCATCGGCGCCGCCTACCTGGCGCGGCCGCGGGCGGGCCTGCTCGCCGGCTTCGCTGCCGCCGGCACGGCGGTGCTGGGCTTCCGGCTGAACCTGATCCCGGTCACGCTCGTGCTGGCCGCCCTGCTTCCGCTGCTGCCGCTCCTGGCCGAGCGGCCGGTGCGGTGGCGGGAGCGGGCGGCCTGGCGCCGGCCGCTGGCCCACCTGGCCCTGTCGGCGGTGCTGACCCTGGCGTGCCATACCGCCTACCGGCACCTCTACGGCGGCCTGTCCGGCCTGCCGGCGGCCTACCACAGCTTCGGCGGCCAGTTCGCGATGGCGACCTGGACGCCCCTGCTGAAGCCCGAGCATTTCAGCGACCCGGAGTTCGGCCGGCAGGTGCTGGACGGCATCCGCGTCACGGAGGCCCACGTGCTGCACCGGGAATGGCAACTCTGGGCGCCGACCGGCATCAGCAACCGGCTGCACGAGCGCTACGGCGGCATGGAAGGGGCGGTCGAGGAGGGGTCCAGGATCGCGGTCCGCGTCGCCCTCTCGGACCCGCTCGGCATCGTCGGCGTCGGGCTGGGGACGATCGGCGACTACCTGGAGCGCGACATGCTGTCCTTCGCGCTGGCCGACGACCGCCAGCTGCGCGCGATCGAGCCGGACCTGGCGGAGATCCTGTCCGGGCATTTCGGCGGGGTGCCGCCCGGCCACGCCGCCCCGACCAGCCCGACCTGGCGCTGGCAGGAGGCGGCGGGCCCGTACTGGTACTGGCTGCTGCTGCTCTCGCCCCTGCTGCTGAGCGGGCCCGCGCTGCTGCTGGCCGAGGCCCGGCGCCGTCCCCAGGCCGCCTTCGTCGTCCTGCTGGGCCTGGGCATGCTGCTGGCTGGCCCCTTCCTGGCGCAGCGGCCGGTCGTGCGCTACCTGCACCCGATGGTGCTGCCGGCCTTCCTGCTGGCCGGCATCATCCTGGACGGCATGCTGCGCCGCGCCCGCGGCCCGGCGGGCCGGGACGCCGCCGCTCAGGGCCGCGGCAGCACCGTCAGCGTGCCGACCGGGCCGCGGGCCGACAGCGCCGGCTGATCCAGCCCCGCCACCCGCGGCGCCGGCAGCACGAAGCTGCCGACGTTCACCGCGCGCGCCAGGTAGACCAGCCGGAACTCCGGCTTCTCCGCCGTCAGCTCCACCGCCGCCTCGAACCGGTCGTCGCGGGCGGCGACGAAGGCGGCTTGGCTCAGCTCGCCCAGCCAGGACAGGTTGCCCAGCTGCGCGCTGTCGGCCAGGCGGACGTTCTCGATCTCCAGCCCCGCCGGCAGCAGGTCCACCACCATGGCCTGGGTCCCGGTCTCCGGCTGCTCCGCGCGGCCGGAGACGATGACGACCAGCAGGTCGTTCTGGCGCACCTTGGCGAGGTCCACCGGCTTGCCCTGCGGGTTCAGGATGCGCCGCTCCACCGTCACGCCGCGGCTCTCCGGCGCCGGCGGCTGGGTCGGCACGCCGGCGACGGTGACGGT
>DASPKT010000079.1:0-4007 GCA_035627915.1 Azospirillaceae bacterium | reverse complement strand
TGCGCGACCTTGGGCGCGACGTGCCCGAGGCGGAGATCGCCGGCCTGCGCGGCCGGGTCGCGGCCTACGCCCGCTTCGCCGAGGGGCTGGCGCAGGCCTTCCCATGGCCGGCGGCGCAGGCGGCCCGCCTGCCGGACGAGGCCGTCGTCTGCCGCTGCGAAAACGTCACCGCGGGCGAGCTGCGCCGCGTGGTGGGCGAGACCGGCGCCCGCGAGGCGAACCGCGCCAAGGCCTTCAGCCGCGTCGGCATGGGCCGCTGCCAGGGCCGCTACTGCGGCCACGCCGCGGCCGAGGTCATCGCGGCCGCGTCCGGCGTCTCGGTCGAGGAGGTCGGGCGGCTGCGCGGGCAGGCGCCGGTGAAGCCGCTTCCCATCGCCATAGAGCCCGTTGCCGTCGAGGAGGATGCCGAATGAGCCGCCCGGTCAGCGAGAGCGACGTCCTGATCGTCGGCGGTGGGCTGATGGGCACGTCGGCGGCGCTGTTCCTGCGCCAACGCGGCCGCTCCGTCACGCTGGTCGAGACCGACCTGGTTGGCCGCCAGGCGAGCGGCACCAATTTCGGCAACGTCCGCCGCCAGGGCCGCCCCCTCCAGCAGCTGCCGCTGGCCAACCGGTCGCTGGAGATCTGGCGCACGGCGAAGGAGCTGCTGGGCTCGGACGTGGAGTACCTGCAGTCCGGCCACATGCGCGTCTGCTACCGCGAGCGGCCCGAGATGGTCGGCAGGATGGAGGAGTACGCGGCCGAGGCCAAGCAGTACGGGCTGGAGCTGGAGCTGCTGAGCGGCAACGCGCTGCGCGCCCGCTTCCCCTTCCTGGGGCCGGACGTGATGGCCGGCTCCTACTCCGCCCACGACGGTCACGCGAACCCGCGCCTGGTCGCCCCCGCCTTCGCGCGCGCCGCCGCCCGGGCCGGCGCCACCATCGTGGAGAACACCCGCATCGTCTCCGCCGCCAAGGCGGGCGAGGATTTCGAGGTGGCGGCGGAGGACGGGCGCACCTTCCGGGCGCCGGTCCTGCTGGTCACCGCCGGCGCCTGGGGCGACGTCCTGTCGCGCCAATTCGGCGAGCCGGTGCCCCTGGTGGCGCGCGGCCCCAACATGTCGGTGACGGAGCCCGTCCCCTACGCCATCGCCCCCGCCGTCGGCGTGATGACGCCGGTGGAGGAGGAGACCGTCTATTTCCGCCAGGTGGCGCGCGGCAACATCGTGCTGGGCGGCAGCACCCGCGGGCCGGCGCTGCCCGACCGGTACCGCTCCTACGTGCTGCCGCAGAACACGATGAGCCAGCTGAAGCAGATCCGCCGGCTGGCCCCGGCGCTGGGCCGGCTCAACATCATCCGGGTCTGGAGCGGGATCGAGGGCTACCTGCCGGACGCGCTGCCCGTGATGGGGCCGAGCGCCACCACGCCGGGCCTCTACTACGCCTTCGGCTTCTCCGGCTCCGGCTTCCAGATCGGCCCCGGCGTCGGCGCCACCATGGCCGAGCTGATCGACACCGGCGCCACCCCGATCCCGATCGAGGCGTATCATGTCAGGCGCTTCGCCGAGGCCGCCGCGGCGTGAAGGACGGCGGTCTCCCATGCTGGCGGGGCAGCGGGGGCCGCGGATCGACGGGGGGCAGCGGGGGCGGAGTGCGTCCTTCGACAGGCTCAGGATGAGGCTTCGACAGGCTCAGGCTGAGGAAGGTCTTGCTGCTCCCGAGGAAGGTTGCTGCTCCCGGACGCCGGGCCTGGCATCCGCCCTCCCTCAGGCTGAGTCTGTCGAAGCCCGCACGACCGCCCGGCCGCACCAGGTCGTGCGCCGCCATTCCGGCGAAGGCGGGTGTCCCGACGCGGTCGGCCCTGGCCGCCCGGGGCTCGGCATCTGCTGGGAATGACGGGTAGATCGACGCAACAATGTTCCGAATAGGTGCGAAGGCCGGCAGCCGATTCCACGGGCCGGCCCTTATCCTGGCCCCAGTGGTTTCCGGGAGTCCGGCCGGGGTCGCGATCCCGCGGCCGGACGGGCCATGCCGGGGACAACATGGAGGAGCAGCATCGATGATCAACGTGGCGCAGCCCGACGTGCGGTTGCGGGAGATGGCGAAGGACGACATCGCCCAGGCGCATGAGCTCTCCCGCGCCCTGCAATGGCCGCACCGGCCGGAGGACTGGGAGTTCCTCCTCCAGCACGGCAGCGGCGTCGTTGCCGAGCGCGACGGCGAGGTGGTCGGCACCGCCATGGGCTGGCCCTACGGCGCGGACGCGGCCACGCTGGGCATGGTCATCGTCTCGCACACCTGCCAGGGCGCCGGGGTCGGCCGCAAGCTGATGAACGGGGTGCTGGACCGGCTGGGCGACCGCACCGTCATGCTGAACGCCACCGACGAGGGCATCGCGCTCTACGAGCGGATGGGCTTCGTCCGCTACGGCACCATCCTGCAGCACCAGGGCGCCGCCTTCTCCGTGCCGCTGACCGAGCTGCTGCCGGACGAGCGGGTGCGGCCCTTGGGGGCACGCGACGACGTCACCGTGCGCGAGCTCGATCGCCGGGCCACCGGCATGGACCGCAGCGGCCTGATCGGGTCGCTGCTGGACGTCTCCCAGGGGGTGGTGCTGACCCGCGGGCACGAGCCCGCCGGCTTCTCCCTGTTCCGCCGCTTCGGCCGCGGCTACGTCGTCGGCCCCACCGTCGCCCCCGACATCGGCGGGGCGAAGGCGCTGATCTCCCACTGGCTGGGATCGAACGCCGGCATGTTCTGCCGCGTCGACGTGCCGGAGGACAGCGGCCTGTCGGGCTGGCTGGACGACCTCGGCCTGCAGTGCGTCGGCCGGGTGACCCGCATGGTGCGCGGCCCGGCGCTGCCGCGCGACCCGTCGCTGAAGACCTTCTCCCTCGTGAACCAGGCACTCGGATGAGCATCATCGACCTGAAGGACCCCACGCTGCTGGTCGAGGCCGCCTTCATCGGCGGCGACTGGCGCCCCGCCGCCTCCGGCCGCACGCTGGAGGTATCCGACCCCGCCACCGGCGCCCTTGTCGGCACCGTGCCGGCGGGCGACCAGCAGGACGCGCGCGACGCGGTGCGCGCCGCCCAGGCGGCGTTCGGGGCCTGGCGGGCCACCACCGCCGGCCAGCGCGCCGCCCTGCTCGAGCGCTGGCACGCGCTGGTGCTGGAGAACCAGGACGACCTCGCCCGCATCCTGACGGCCGAGCAGGGCAAGCCCCTGGCCGAGGCGGCGGGGGAAATCCGCTACGCCGCCTCCTTCATCAAGTGGTTCGCCGAGGAGGGGCGGCGCATCGGCGGCCGCAACGTGCCGGCGCCCGAGGCCGACCGCCGCATCCTGGTGTCGAAGGAGCCGGTCGGCGTGTCGGCCGCCATCACGCCCTGGAACTTCCCGGCCGCGATGATCACCCGCAAGTGCGCCCCGGCGCTGGCCGCCGGCTGCCCCGTCGTGGTGAAACCGTCCGAGATGACGCCCTTCACCGCCCTGGCGCTGGCCCGGCTGGCGGAGCGCGCGGGCTTCCCGGCCGGCGTGATCAACATCGTGACCGGCCTGCCCCAGGGCATCGGGGCGGAGCTGACGGCCAACCCGGCGGTGCGCAAGCTGTCCTTCACCGGCTCCACCCGCATCGGCTCGCTGCTGATGCGGCAGTGCGCCGATACGGTGAAGCGCCTCAGCCTGGAGCTGGGCGGCAACGCGCCGCTGATCGTGTTCGACGACGCCGACCTGGACCTGGCGGTGGCCGGCGCCATGGCGAGCAAGTTCCGCAACGCCGGCCAGACCTGCGTCTGCGCCAACCGCATCCTGGTGCAGGACGGCGTCTATGACGCGTTCGCGACGCGTCTCGCCGAGGTGGCCGGCGCGATGAAGGTCGCCGGCGGGTTCGAGCCTGGTGCGACTCAGGGGCCGCTGATCGACATGTCCGCGGTCGAGAAGGTGGAGGAGCATATTGAGGATGCGGTTTCCAAGGGCGCCAAGATCGCTCTGGGAGGCAGGCGACATCAACTAGGTGGCAGCTTCTTCGAG
>DASPKT010000078.1:0-2576 GCA_035627915.1 Azospirillaceae bacterium | reverse complement strand
CGGCACCAGGGGGGGAGCCCGTGCAGGACGTGGCCCGCCGCCTGCGCATCCCGCTGCGGGTGGTTGACCTGCGCAGCACGCCGGCCGCCCAGCAGCCGGGGCTGGCCGATCAGCTCACCAGCGCGGCCGCCCAGCAGCCCTTTGACCTCGCCGCGGGGCCCCTGCTGCGCACCACCCTGCTGCGCCTCGGGCCGGCCCACCATCGCTTGCTCGTTACCCTCCACCATATTGTCGCCGATGACTGGTCCCTGGACATCTTCCTGCGGGAACTGACGACCTGCTATACCGCGCGCTGCCAGGGCCGCCCGCCGACGCTGCCGCCGCTGCCGGTGCAGTACCCCGACTTCGCCCTCTGGCAGCAGCAGCAGCTCACCGGCCCCGCCCTCGACCGCCTGCGCACCTATTGGCGCAGCCAGCTGGCCGACGCCCCGCCGCTGCTGGCTCTGCCGACCGACTTCCCGCGCCCGGCGGTGCAAACCTTTGCCGGCGCCGTCGCGCGCTTCACCATTCCCGCCGCGCTCGCCAGCGCCCTGCGCCAGGTCAGCCAGGCGGAGGGGACGACGCTGTTTATGACACTGCTGGCGGCCTTCCAGGTGCTGCTGGCGCGCTACAGCGGGCAGACGGATATCTGCGTGGGCAGCCCGATCGCCAACCGGACGCGGCCGGAGTTGGAAGGGCTGATCGGGTTTTTCGCCAACACGCTGGTGCTGCGGACGCGCCTGGCGGGGAACCCGACCTTCCGGGAGGTGCTGGCGCAGGTGCGGGCGACGGCGGTGGGGGCCTACACCCACCAGGACATGCCCTTCGAGCGCCTGGTTGAGGAGCTCCAGCCCCAGCGCAGCCTCAGCTACACCCCGCTCTTCCAGGTCATGTTCAATCTTGGAGTAGTAGGGAAAGAGTCCTTTAGCCTTCCGCAAATAAGGATAGAAACCGCGCGTTCGCATAACCAGACCACCAAACGCGACCTATCGCTGGCCATGCGGGACCACGGCACCAGCATCACAGGCCGCTGGGAGTACGACGTCCACCTCTTCCAGCCGACCACCATCCAGCGCTTGAGCCAGCATCTGCTGACCCTCCTCGCCGCTGTCGTCGCCGACCCCGCCTGCCCCATCCAGCAGCTCCCCCTCCTGTCCTCCGCCGAGCGCGCCACCGCCCTCGCCGCGGCCCAGCGCCCCCCCCTGCCCGCGCCGCCCTACCGCGCCATTCACCAGTCCATCGAGGCCGTGGCCGCCCGCCAGCCCGATGCCATCGCCCTGATCGATGCCGCCGGACAGCTCTCCTATGCCACCCTCGATGCCCGTGCCAACCAGCTCGCCCATGCCCTCCGCGCCGCTGGCCTTCGCCCCGGCGCCATCGCCGCCATCGCACTCGAGCGCAGCACCGACGCCATCCTCGCCATTCTGGCCGTCCTCAAGTGCTCCGCGACCTATCTCCCCCTTGACCCCGCCTATCCGCCCGCCCGTCTCGCCACCATCGTGCAGGACTCCGGCGCCGCCGTCGTGCTCACTCACGCGGCGTTCCAGGCCGCCCTGCCCCCAGGGCTGCACCGCCTGCTCCTCCTGGATACCTGGTGGCCCCAGGTCGTCCGCTATCCCACGACGCCCCTCCCCTTCGCCGGCACGCCGCACTTGCCGGCCTATATCATTTACACCTCCGGCTCGACCGGCGCGCCCAAAGGCGTGCCGATCACCCATGCCAACCTGCTGGCCTACACCCAGGCCATGGCTGACACCCTGGGCGTCACCGCCGCCGATCGCTATCTCCAGACCGCCGCGGTGGCCTTCTCCTCCGCCGTCCGCCAACTTTTCCTCCCGCTCACCCAGGGGGCCAGCCTCGTCCTGACCTCCCGCACCCTGCTGAGCGACCCGTCGGCCCTGTTTGCCACCATCCACGACCACGCCGTCACCATCATGGATGTCGTGCCCTCCTACTGGCGGGCCCTCATCCACCACCTGCACGACCTCGGCCCGCGCCAGCGCGCCCGGTTCGCCCCGAATGCCCTGCGGCTGGTCCTGTCGGCCAGCGAGCCGCTGTCCGCCGATGTGGTGGCTGGCTGGCGGCGCCTGGATATGCCCACGGCGATCTACAATATGTTTGGGCAGACCGAAACCACCGGCATCGTGGCCACCTATCCGGTGCCGGCGGAACAGGCCGCCACCAGCGGGAGCCTGATCCCGATTGGCCGTCCCCTGGCCGGGATGCAGCTGTATGTGCTGGACGCGCGCCTGGAACCCGTCCCGGCCGGCGTCATCGGCGACCTGTATGTGGGCGGGCCGGGGCTCGGCGCCGGGTATCTGCGCCAGCCGGGGCTCACGGCGGCCCACTTTCTGCCCGATCCGTACGCCAGCACGCCCGGGGAGCGGCTCTACCGGACCGGGGATTGGGGTCGCGTGCGCGCGGACGGGACGGTCGAGCACGTCGGCCGGGGCGACCGGCAGGTCAAGCTCCGCGGCTTTCGGATTGAGACCCACGAGGTTGAGCAAGCCATCCGGACCCACCCCGCCGTGGCCACCTGCGCCGTGCGCGTCCATGAACGGGCGCCCGGCGACCGCCGCCTCGTCGCCTATATCGTC